>JAGUVT010000006.1 GCA_020062745.1 Deltaproteobacteria bacterium | reverse complement strand
AGATTTTGTATCAACTTTTTGCCTTTATAAAAAGCCGCCAACCACTGTAATTCAGTCGTTTGCGGCTTTAATGTTTCATTATTATTTCTGAAACTCGGGGGATAGCCCGGCTTTTGGAATAATATCTTTAAATCACACCCCCACCTTTAACCTCACCCGTCAAGGGAGGGGAATTAAATTCTTTCCTTTGCCAAACCTCCGTGATATAATCAAGAAAAATGAAAGGTTTTTAAAGATGGCGGTAAGAAATGTCATTGACCGGAGCTTGAAGGTTTTGGCCAGACAGTACCCGGAGGCGTTTATTAAAGTAGCGTTGGGTTCAACAGAGAATATAGTTTTCGAAACCATTGAAAATCCGGAAATAAATCTGCCGGAAAGAAGGCTTGATTTTGTCTACAGCCTTTCGGATGAGGAAAAGGAATACTTTCTGCACCTAGATTTTCAGTTGCGCCATGAAGCGGGTCTTCCGGAAAGGATGCATATCTACAACGCTCTTTTAACAGCCAGTAATAATAAACCGGTTATTTCCAAGGTAATTTATTTGGAACGAAGAGAATACCGGAATTTGCCGCAAGAGTACGTGGTAAGTTATCAGGGCAGGCGGGAGAATGTTTTTACTTACCAGGCAATCAGGCTTTGGGATTACACGGAAAAGATTGCCTCGGGGGAATTAAAGGAATTAGCCCCGCTTTTGATTCTTTTAACTAAAGAGAAAAGTGAAGAGGTTTTGGCCAAAAGCAAAGAACTGATTCTGAAAAGTCAAGATCAGAGGTGGCAGGCTGACGCTCTTTCTTTAGCCGTCACCGTAGCCGGCCGGTATTTTCCCAAAGAGTTTTTATTTAAATTTTTCAAGGAGGAGGTTAAAATGTTGAGAGAAGCAAGTATTGTCCAGGACTGGATTAATGAAGGTATGGAAAAGGGTATGGAAAAGGGTATGGAAAAAGGGCAGATTAAGACCTTGCAGGAAGGTATTCTGGATGTTTTAGCCGAGCGCTTTGGTCTGATTAAAAAAGGGATCGGCAAAAAGATTATGGGCGTTGACGACCCTCTTGTACTGAAATCTTTACACAAAAAGAGCGTCAAAGTGGCCAACCTGGAGGAGTTTGCCGGACTTTTGGAGGAATTGGAAGAGTAGCTAACTTGCCGGGCTCCCGTCATCTCTAACAACGCCCGGGTTAAATTCCGTTTAAAAATCAAAACGGCCAAGATTCACTTCATCATCCTGTTTGTTTGCTTTTCTGCCGTCGGGACGGCCGGCAGCGGTTCTTTTTACCGGCCGGGTTTGACAATCCTCCGGCAGCAAGCCGGGTAACTTTTTCTGTATTTCGGCAATGTCCTCCTGGTATTTCAAAATGGTACCGAGGGTATCGTTCACCACCTCCGGGTCCAGCCGGTCTTTATTAAACATAACCAGCGTCCTTGACCAGTCCAGCGTCTCGGCAATGCTGGGACATTTTTTAAGCGCAACCCGGCGCAGCGTTTGAACAAACTCCACCACCTGCCCGGCCAGTTGCCTGCTTATCCCCTGCACTTTCAGTTCTACAATCGCCCTTTCCTGTTCCGCGCCGGGATACGGGATATAAAGGTAAAGACAACGTCTTTTTAAGGCGTCGCCAAACTCCCGGCTGTTGTTGCTGGTAAGCAAAACAAAAGGGGTGCTGCGGGCGCGCACCGTACCAAGTTCCGGAATGGAAACCTGAAAATCGGAAAGCGCTTCCAAAAGAAAACTTTCCAGTTCATCATCGCTCTTATCTACCTCATCAATCAACAAAACCACCGGCCTTTCGGCAAGAAAAGCCTTTAACAGAGGGCGCCGCAAGAGAAATTCCGGCGTGTAAATATCCTGCTTCAATTCCTGCCAGCCGGCACACGTACCCTGGCGGGCCTGAATGTACAATAACTGCTGCTGGTAGTTCCACTCATATAATGCCCCGGCCTGATCGAGACCGGGATAGCACTGCAGGCGGATCAGTTCTGTGCCCATCGCCCCGGCCAGGACCCCGGCCAGATCCGTTTTTCCCACCCCGGCGGGGCCTTCTACCAGCAACGGCTTGCCCAGGCGTCCGGCCAGAAAAACCGGGGCGGCCAGGGCGCGACCGGCCAGGTAACCCTGCCGGAGCAGAGCATCCTGCAGATCTTCTATGCCGGCAAAAATATCCATATCTTCTTCCCCGGTTGAAAAACTTTACCTTAATCATAACATGTTTTACATCCCGCATGGTAAAATAAATTCATGCGCATAGAAATCTTAACCCGGAATATGGAAAAGAAAACAGAAATCCTCACCTTCCTGGGCCGCCGCCTGGCAACCCATCCCGGCTACAGGCGGATACCCGCCCCCGGCGGCGAAGTCGACATGCGGCGCACCATACGCCGGGCCATGTCCATCGGCGGCGTACCGGTCGTCCTTTACTATCGGAAACGGCAGTTTACCAAACCGGAAGTCTTCATTCTCTGCGACCTTTCCGGTTCGGTGGCTCCTTACTGCAAGTTCATGCTCACCCTGGTATACGCAATGCAGGAAAAATTCAAGCTGGTCCGCTCTTTTGCTTTTGTGGACGCTGTAACCGAGGTAACCGGCCTGCTTAAAAACAGGGATCCGGACCTGGCCGTGCAGGACATTTACCGGCAAACCCGCATCTGGCAGACCGGCTTTTCAGATTACGGCGCCGTATGGGCACAATTCTACCGCAACTACCGCCAGGGGGTAACCCCGAAGACCACTCTTTTAATCCTGGGCGACGCCCGCAACAACTATAAGCCGGACGGCGCCGAATACTTCGCCCGCCTTTGCCGGCAGGCCGGGCGGGTAATCTGGCTCAACCCGGCGCCGCGTGCCAACTGGGACCGGGAAGACAGCATCCTGCGCACTTATGCCCCGTACTGCCACAAGATCTTCGAATGCCGCAACCTGCGCCAACTGGAAACGGCAATCCGCCGGCTCTGGAATGGCCATGCCTCTTAAACATCCTTGCATATTTCCTTTTAACATTCAAAGCCCTGGAAGATCTTAAAGTCCCCCCCAAACTGGTCCAAATGCTCATGATTTCAGTCCGTCAGATAAAAGCGGGTTTTACAGCCGGGACATTCGAGGTAATTTCCCTTTTCATCCTGCTGCAGGCAGCCGGTGGCAATTTTCTCAATAATCTTGCCGTCCTCAGTCTTATACTTTAAATTCATTTCCGGGCAGTACACCCACCCGCCGCAATGGGGACAATAAAAATTCTCCTTAACCAGCTCTTCACAACTAACTGTAAACAAAAACACACACCTCCCGTTGATTGCCTCACGGCTCCCGCTTGCCGGCTCAGCGCTCAATCCCTTCCCGGGCCGGCACTCCCTGCTCGTAATAGTGTTTCACTTCCACCATCTCCGTTACCAGGTCCGCCGCCTCGATCACTTCAGGCGGCGCGTACCGGCCGGTAAAAATCACTTCCACCCCGTCTGGTTTGGATTTCATTATCTCCAGCATTTCTTCCGTCGAAATCAAGTGAAAATAATGCGCCGTGTTGATTTCATCAAAAACAACAATACTGTATTCGCCTGAAAACATGGCTTGCTTTGCTTTTTCCAGCCCGCTCCGGGCCATCCGGACGTCTTCCTCCAGGGGAGGATTTTTAACATGAATAAAGGTATCTTTGCCGTACTGTTCAATAGTAATAAAGGGGCTCACCATTTCGGCCGATTTGAGTTCGCCGTAATACTGCCCTTTCATGAACTGACCGATATAGGTTTTCAAGCCCCGGCCCATGGCCCGGAAGGCCAACCCCAGAGCGGCCGTAGTTTTACCCTTGCAATTGCCCGTGTATACCTGAACGCATCCTTTTCCAATACCCAATCAGGTACCCTCCTCTGCTCACGGCATCATTTATTAAATTGCTTCACCAAAAACTTCTTTTAAGACCCCGCAGATCTCACCTTCGCTGGCATACTCTTTAACCGCTTCCACAAACAAAGGAATGAGGTTCACGCTTTCATCCTGCGCCGCTTCTTTAATCCGCTTCAAACAGGCCTGAACCTTCTCGTTGTCCCTTTCTTTCTTCACCTTTTTGAGATTGGCAATTTGCCTTTCTTCCACATCCATCCTTCTCTGCGGATCATAAGGCAAAGTACGGGGGGTAATAGCTTCGATTTCTTCTGCCCCGGTATACTTGTTGACACCCACCCGGACTTCTTTGCCTGATTCCACCAGTTGCTGATAGGTGTAAGAACTGCGCATGATTTCTTCTTTCATCCAGCCGTTTTCCACACAGGCAACCGCGCCGCCCATTTTATCGATACCATCCAGAATGTCCCATATTTCTTTTTCCATTTGTTCGGTAAGAGATTCAATACAGTACGATCCGGCAAAAACATCCTGAACTTCACAAAGCTTTGCTTCTTCCAGAATAATCCTGGCGGCATCCGCTCCCAGTTGTTGCGCCTCCAGGCTGTGTCCCAGCCCCAGGGGTTCGTCATAAGGCGGCTCAACAATCGGACTTTCCCCAATCATGGCCGCAAGCGTAGCGCCGATGACCGCCCGGGTCAGGTTGTTCAAGGGACGCTGCTTGGTGGCGGTCCAGAACCCGCACAGGATACCGCCTACTTCCCGGTAGATCCAGTTTCTGGGGTCTTTAGCCTTAAATCTTTCCCTCATTATTTTAGCCCACACCCGCCTGGCCGCCCGGCGAACCGCCACTTCCTTCAACACTTCCATTCCTCCGCCGAAATTAAGCCAGGTTACCCGGGGGTAAAACTTATCTATATCCAGGCCGGCATCGACACCCAGTTGGAGATAAGCCATGGCGCTGGCAAAGGTAAAAGCCACGGCCTGGGTCCGGGTGGCCCCGAACTCCCGCATGTGATAGCCGCTGATACTGATGGTATTCATATTCGGCAGGTGTTCGGCACAGTAAGTGATGGTATCCCTGGTCATCCGCATGGAAGGCTTGACGGGGAAGATCTGGGTGCCTCTGGCTACAAATTCCTTTAAAATATCGTTTTGCGGTGTTCCCCTCAACGTTGACAAGGGAATGCCCCTTTTCTCCGCCAGGACGATATACATGGCCAGGATGATGTTTGTCGAACCATTTATCGTCCAGTTGGAAGCGATTTTATCCAGATCCATGTCACCGGTAAACGCTTCATAGATAATTTCAAAGTCGCGCAAGGTATCCACTGTCACGCCCACTTTGCCGACTTCGCCTTCCGCAAACTCATCATCGGAATCACGGCCGGTTTGAGTCGGCAGGTCAAAGGCCAGATTCGGTCCTCCCGCATGGTAGCCTTTGGCAAGCATTTCTTTATAAAAATCCCTCGTGTCTTCCGGCGAACCAAACCCGGTATACCTGCCGGCACGTCTCTTTACAGCAGATCCCAGGCCGGATGATCCCCCTCTGCTATACGAAAGGCTGATTGCTGGAACCGGAAACTGTCCGGCAACGTAAGGCGCTGTTCCCGGAAAGCCTACTTTTTCAAGAAAATCAAAGTTTTCCACATCAAGCGGAGTGTAAAACCGGGCTGGATTTTCGGTTACCCCGAAACGGTCCAGGGCCTTTTTCACCGGCCCTTCTTCCCATTGTTTTTTTGCCTCTCTTATTTTTTCCAATTCGCCCTTGTCAAACAGCATTTAGAAAATACCTCCTTAATATAAAATTAGTTTTTTAACATTTTTAACATAAGGTAATTTTCAGGAAAGCTAGAGGTTGCGTCTGTTCCGGCAGCCTTCAAAAGCGTTTAACAACTCCCTGACGGCCATGGTGGCGGAAAGCTCTCCGTCCAGAACAGCCTGTTCAATCCGGGGAGCCGCCTCGACCACTCCCGGATGATTGAAGAATCCGGCCTTCAAATGTTCCAGAACCATGGCATAAACCCAATCCATCATCTGGGAGCGCCGGCGGGCGTAAAAGACGCCCGATTCGGCCGTTACCCGGCGGAATTCTTCAATCACGGACCAGATTTCGGCAATCCCCTCGCCGGTGACCGCAGAACAGGTGTACGCCCCGGTCGTCCAGCCCCCGGTAGCCGGTTGGAGGTAGCGCAAGACCCTGGCGTAATCTTCCCTGGCGGCCAGGGCCCGGATTTTATTGTCCCCGTCCGCCTTGTTGATCAGAACGGCATCGGCCAGTTCCATCACACCCTTCTTAATCCCCTGCAGCTCATCACCTGCTCCGGTCAGTAAAATCAGCAAGAAGAAATCCACCATCGACCGGACCGTTACTTCACTCTGACCGACGCCCATGGTTTCGATCAGGATCACGTCAAATCCGGCGGCTTCACAGACCAGGATGGTTTCCCGGCTCTTACGGGTCACGCCGCCCAGGGTGCCGCCGGAAGGAGAAGGGCGGATAAAGGCGTTTTTGTTCCGGGAAAGGACTTCCATCCGGGTTTTATCGCCCAGAATGCTGCCCCGGGTAACGCTGCTGCTCGGATCGACCGCCAGAACCGCTACTTTGTGCCCCCGGTCACAGAGCAGGCTGCCCAGAGCTTCGATAAAAGTGCTCTTCCCGGCGCCCGGAACGCCGGTAATCCCCACCCGTACGGAACCGCCGGTATAAGGCAGCAACTGCTTCAGCACTTCTTGCGCCGTTTCCATGTGGGCCGGCGAATTGCTCTCCACCAGCGTGATGGCCCGGGCGAGAACAACCCGGTTTCCCGCCCGCACACCCTGCACGTAATCATCCACCGAAAGCCGGCGGGGAACAGCAACGGCGAGGCAAGAAGGACCACCGCCGGATTGGCCGGGCATCCCGTCGTGGCCCCCCTCCACTCCTTCCATTATGTAGGTGGTATAAGCATCGCCGGCTTTTCCCGGAACCCATTCGGGCCTTTGCCTTTCTTCGCCCATGGCAACTAACTCGCCAGCAGCAAACGGCGGTTGATCTCTTCAATAACCTTTTGAGCGGCAACCGGAATCACCGTGCCCGGCCCGAAAATGGCCGCTGCCCCGTGTGCTTTTAAAAATTCGTAATCCTGAGCGGGAATAACGCCGCCCGCCACCACCATAATGTCTTCCCGGCCGAGTTTCTTCAATTCCGCGACGAGCTGCGGCAGGAGGGTTTTGTGGCCGCCGGCCAGGGAACTCATCCCGATCACATGCACATCGTTTTCCACCGCCTGCAGCGCCGTCTCTTCGGGTGTCTGAAAGAGAGGCCCGACATCCACATCGAAGCCCAGGTCGGCAAAAGCAGTAGAAATCACCTTGGCGCCGCGGTCGTGACCGTCCTGACCCATCTTGGCAATCATTATCCTGGGCCGGCGGCCCTCCCGCTTCTCGAAATCGTCCGCCATCTTCCTGACCACGGCCACCTCGTGCTCCTCCCCGAACTCGGCGCTGTATACGCCGGAAATCGAGCGAATGACCGCCTTGTGGCGACCGGTTACTTTTTCAATCGCCAGGGAAATTTCGCCCAGGCTCGCCCTCGCTCTGGCCGCCTCTACGGCGAGGGCCAGGAGGTTGCCTTCCCCTGTTTGGACTGCCCTGGTAATGGCATCAAGCGCCGCTTCCACCCTGGCCTCGTCGCGTTCGGCCCGCAGCTGTTCCAGCCGTCTCAACTGGGCTGCGCGCACGGAAGTATTATCGACTTCCAGGATCTCAATCGGATCTTCCCTGGCTAAACGATATTTATTCATGCCGATGATCTCCTCTTTTCCGGAATCGATACGCGCCTGGCGCCGCGCCGCAGCTTCCTCGATGCGCATTTTGGGCAGGCCGGTTTCAATGGCCCTGGCCATGCCGCCCAGGGACTCGACTTCCTGGATATGTTCCCAGGCCCGGCGGGCTATCGCGCCCGTCAACGCTTCCACATAATACGAGCCGCCCCACGGGTCCACCACCTTGCAGATACCGGTCTCGTCCTGCAGGTAAAGCTGGGTGTTGCGGGCAATGCGGGCTGAAAAGTCGGTGGGCAGGGCAATCGCTTCGTCAAGCGAGTTGGTGTGCAGCGACTGGGTATGCCCCAAAACCGCCGCCATCGCCTCGATGCAGGTGCGGGCCACATTGTTGAACGGATCCTGTTCCGTCAAGCTCCAGCCCGAAGTCTGGCAATGGGTGCGCAGGGCCAGGGATTTGCTGTCCCCGGGATTGAACTGCTTGATTATTTTGGCCCAGAGCATACGGGCGGCGCGCATCTTGGCCACTTCCATAAAGTAGTTCATGCCGACGGCCCAAAAAAAAGACAGCCGCGGCGCAAAGGCGTCGATATTAATGCCGGCCTTTAAACCGGCGCGCACGTATTCCAGGCCGTCCGCCAGGGTGTAGGCCATTTCGAGGTCGGCCGTGGCCCCGGCTTCCTGCATGTGGTAGCCTGAAATGCTGATGCTGTTGAACTTCGGCATGTTCTGCGAGGTGAAGGCGAAAATGTCGGCGATGATCCGCATGGACGGCCCGGGCGGGTAAATATAGGTATTCCGCACCATATACTCTTTGAGAATATCGTTCTGGATCGTGCCGGTCAACCGGGCGTGGCTGACGCCCTGCTCCTCCGCCGCCACGATGTAAAACGCCATGACCGGCAGCACAGCCCCGTTCATGGTCATGGAAACCGACATCTTGTCGAGCGGAATGCCGTCAAAAAGAATCTTCATGTCCAGGATCGAATCTACGGCCACGCCGGCTTTGCCCACGTCGCCGACAACCCGGGGGTGGTCGGAATCGTAGCCGCGGTGCGTAGCAAGGTCGAAAGCAATGGAAAGCCCTTTCTGACCGGCAGCCAGGTTGCGGCGGTAGAAGGCATTGCTTTCCTCCGCCGTAGAAAAGCCGGCGTACTGGCGCACGGTCCACGGCCGGGTAACATACATGGTGGGATAGGGTCCTCTCAAGTAAGGCGCAATCCCCGCCGTAAAGTCCAGATGTTCCTCCCGATCAATATCTTCCCTGGTATATAAAGGCTTGACCTCAACCTGCTCCATCGTCCGCCAGCATAGTTCATCCAGGGGTTTCCCGGCCTTTTTCCCGGCAAGGTCGCGCCACTGCGCAAGGCCGGGAACAGGAAAGCCGCCGCCGTACCCGATGGCGGTGAAATCAGGTTTTTTCCCCATCACATTACCCCTTTCCGCTTTTGTAGATCCAGGAGAAAATTGTAACAGTCGGACCGCATGTGAATAAAATCGTCCACTCCGGCCTGTTTGAAAGCTTCCACATGTTCGGCCGGGTAGCCGGCCAGGATTACGGTAATCCCGGACCCGGCTTCCTTGATCAGCTTCGTCAGCGGCGGCGCCAGTTCCGGATAGGTCTCGTCCGTCGAACAGATCACCACTACCGGGGCCCCGGAATCGACAGCGGCGCGGGCCGCCTCCTCCACCGTGGGAAAGCCGTCGTTCTTGATCACCGCAAACCCGCCGGCCTCAAAAAACCCGGTTGTAAAATCAGCCCGGGCCTTGTGCTGGGGAATCGGCCCCATGTTTGCCAGAAAGACCCGGGGGCGGGAACCGGTTTTATCCCTGTATGCCTCCGCCGCCTTCCGCAACTGCTCAAAAATCCCGGCGCCCCGGTAAGCCTGAATCGCCCCGGCCGCAGGAAGGGACATGCCCGGAACACGCAGGGTCCGGGCCAGGTCGCCCAGCGTAGCCCCCGCCAGAACGGCTTTCACGGCTGCTTCAACAACATTTTCCCGCGCTCCGGCCAGCGTCTCCAGCGCCGCCTGCCGGCCGGCCTGATCAGTGGAAAGGCGGTAACCGGCCAGACTCGCCGGCTGCCTGCGTTGAACCGCTTCGTGATCCGCCGGATGCGCCTCCAGAGGCTTTTCATCCAGATTGGGGTACATGTTGACGCCCACAAAGATATCTTTCCGCCGGGCGATATTGGCTTTCCGTTTCGCCGCGGTCTGCGCCACCTGCGCCTGGGGAAACCCCTCCCGCAGCGCTCCGGACATACCGCCCCTTGCTTCGACTTCCTGGAATAAACTCCAGGCTTTCCCGGCTATGGAATCGGTCAGCTTTTCAACATACCAGGACCCGCCCGGCGGGTCAACCGGCATGGTAAATTTACATTCCTTCTGGAGAATAAGCTGGATGTTGCGGGCAATGCGCCGGGAAAATTCGTCCGCCGGCCGGACCGCCTGGTCGAAAGCCCCCACCTGGATGCTGTCGGCGCCGCCCATGACACCGGCAAATGCTTCCGTCGTCGCCCGCAGCAAATTTACATAAGGGTCGTAGATCGTTTTGTTCCAGGCCGAGGTGCAGACATGGATAAACATTTTCTGAGCTTCTTCGCCGCCGCCAAAGGCCCTCACAATTTGCGCCCACACCAGCCGGGCCGCGCGCAGCCTGGCAATTTCCATAAAAAACTGCGAGCCCACGGAAAAAGAAAAACGCATGCGCACTGCGGCGTCGTCAACGGAAATCCCCCTGGCCTGCATTTCGTCCAGGTACTCCACCGCGGTCGCCATGGCAAAGGCCAGTTCCTGAACCGCATTGCCGCCGCCGTCATGATAGGGGTGCCCCCGGACAACTATCGTTTGCAGCAGCGGAGCATGTCCCCGCGCCCAGGCGGTAAGTTGGGCCATCGCGTCATAGGCATTTTCCAGCGCCACAGGTAATGTGCCGCTGGAAACCAGGACCCCGAGCGGGTCCGTGCCGATACAGCCGCGCAGCTTATCTGCGGACTTTCCCTGCCGCCGCAGATAAGCAACCAGCAGCGCGGTGACGGGCAAAACCATTAAGCCGGCCTGGATGTAAACCGGGATTCTGTCGAGATCAATTCCGTCCAGCGCCGCGGCCAGGTCATCGACGCTGGAAATGGAAACCCCTTCCCGTCCGACATCGCCGGGAGCGGCTTCGTCCGCGTCCAGTCCGGCAAGCGCAGCGCGGTCAAGCAGAATGTTCAACTCCGTCTGGCCCCGTTCCAGGCCGGAACGCATTACCCGGTTCAACAACGCCGGGTCGCCGCAGGCAAACTCCTGGCTTACTTCCCACGGTTTAACCAGATAGCCCAGGACTTCATTGCCCCGGACATAAGGCGGAAAACCGGGTAGAGAAGCCATGTGAGGCAGCCC
Source organism: Deltaproteobacteria bacterium (assembly GCA_020062745.1). Lineage (GTDB taxonomy): Bacteria > Bacillota > Desulfotomaculia > Desulfotomaculales > JAGUVT01 > JAGUVT01. The sequence continues at coordinate 11,465 of JAGUVT010000006.1, read as the reverse complement.
GGCAACATCCTGCCGCCAGTAGATGGGCTGGAGAACGATGTCCTCGTATGTGCCGGTAACCAACTTTTTCTCAAAAGACCCCCCCTTGAGCGATTTCTCGGCAACCTCACGCCATTCTTCGTAAGCAGCACCGGGAAACTCAGCAAACAACCGGCTTTCCTGCCATGTTTCCGGCCGTTCTTCAGCTTTAGCTTTATTTAACATAGCATCTTCGGCACATATCCCTCTGTCTCAAGCCGGATTAAGCGCCGCCAGCTCCACTCCCTTCCATAACAAACAAAGGTTGCCATTGTTTTTCCGCCTGCCGTTCATACCGGGTGAAATCAACAGGTCTGACTGAAAATCCTGATATTTTTGATCCCGAAACTTTCGGCGAGCAGTTTTAAAAATTTTAATTCAATAATCGATTTGTTAATTGCGCTGCCCGTGATCAGCAACATTTTGTCCTCATGCCTCATCATTTTAAGCAAGGAATTTATATACTTCTGAAAGTCATCTTCACCCATCGCCGCTTTGAGCCTGGACATGCCTTCCATCAGTCCGGGGCTCTCGACTCTCAAACGCTCTTCCAAAGGGGTAAATTCGACCGCTTCCAGGCTGTCCTCACACTCCAGAAAAAATTCCCCGCCCTCCAGACTGGAAACCAACATTCTGCGTTTCATTTCAGCTCAGTTCGTCCTCCCATCCTGAAAATCACCCTTCACTCACTCCCCGAAGTACCGGAAAACATGAATCGAAACTGTTAATTGAAAAATGCCCGGTAGAGGCCTGCCCTACCGGGTTATTTATCCCTCCTTTTCCCTTCGGGGGTGAGGAAAGGAGGTGGGGTCAAGCTTTTACATCAACTTTCCTCTTTTTTTACGTTGCTGCGAATAAAATCAACCATTTCTTCGAAGCTGGAACTCTGCGTAAAGACAGCCGACACGCCCATATCCTTCAATTTGGGGATATCTTCATCGGGGATTACTCCGCCGATTACGAAAAGCCTGTCGTCGATTTCTTCTTCTTTCATTCTTTTCAATATTTTCTGGGCAACTGAAAGATGCGCCCCGGACAGTATGCTCAACCCGATTACATCAACGTCCTCTTGAATGGCAGTGGCGATTATCTGTTCCACGGTCCTGCGCAGGCCGGTATAGATGGTTTCCATCCCCGCATCGCGCAGTGTCGTCGCCACCAGGATGGCGCCCTTGTCGTGCCCGTCCATGCCGGCCTTGGCCACCAGCACCCTGATTTTTTCTCCCCGGTCCAAGCTGCTTTACCCCCACTTTCCTTAAAACAATACAAAAGACTTAAAAAGGCAAGAACTCGTATTCTTTCCCTCCGCCCATCGCCAGCACCAGCCTGTCTTCCGTATCTTCCTTGATCTTCCCTTCCACAACATGGTAGCACTCAAAATCATAAAAGATTACCTTGTGCGTCGGGATCTCATCCCTCTCCCGGATCTCCTCAAACATCTTCATTTCCCGGGAATCCAGTTCGGCAACATTCAGGTGAAAACACCGGCCGTGTTTTTCCTTCTGTTTTTCCTGATCCACATAACGTAAAATCATCCGGTAATAACGGTTGGGTAAAACTCGCAATTTCTCACCCCTCCTTATATGGCTTCGCCGAAGACTTCCTTCAAAACCCCACAGATCTCCCCTTCGCTGGCATACTCTTTAACTGCTTCCACAAACAAAGGAATGAGGTTCACGCTTTCATCCTGCGCCGCTTCTTTAATCCTTTTCAGACAGACCTGAACCTTCTCGTTGTCCCTTTCTTTCTTCACTTTTTTGAGATTCGCGATCTGCCTTTCTTCCGCGTCTTCCCGCCGGCCGAGATCGTAAGGCAATGTCCGGGGCGTTGTAACCTCTATTTCCTCCGGGCCGGTATATTTATTAACGCCGACCTGAACCTCCCGCCCCGACTCCAGCGCCTGCTGGTATTCATAGGAACTGCGCATGATTTCCTCTTTCATCCACCCGCTCTCAACCGCGGCAACAGCGCCGCCCATCTTATCGATCCTTTCCAGAATAGCCCGGATTTCTTTTTCCATCTGATCGGTCAGGGACTCGATGTAATAGGACCCGGCAAAGGGGTCCAAAACCTCGCAGAGCTTTGCTTCCTCCATGATAATCCTGGCTGCATCCTCTCCCAACTGCTGGGCTTCCAGACTGTGTCCCAAACCCAGGGGTTCGTCGTAGGGCGGTTCGCAAGCCGGCGGCTCGCCGATCATAGCCGAAAAAGCCGCTCCCAGGACGGCCCGCGTCAGGTTGTTTACAGGCCGCTGTTTGGTGGCGGTCCAGTATCCGACCAGGGCGCCGCCCAGTTCACGATAGTACCAGTTGCGGGGGTCTTTCGAACCGAAGCGCTCCTGCATTACTCCGGCCCACACCCGCCTGGCCGCCCGGCGCACCGCCACCTCTTTCAAGACTTCCATTCCCCCGCCGAAGGAAAGCCACGTCATCTGACGCACAAACTTGTCCACATCAAGTCCCGCATCGACGCCCAGCTGGACGTAAGCAATAGCATCGGCTATCGTAAAAGCTATCGCCTGCACCCTGGTGGCGCCGAATTCCCGCATGTGATAACCGGAAATACTGATAGTGTTCATGCCGGGTAAATGCTCAGCACAATAAGTGATTGTATCCCTGGTCATGCGCATGGAAGGCCGGACCGGAAAAATCTGAGTACCCCTGGCTACAAACTCTTTTAAAATATCGTTTTGCGGTGTCCCCCTTAACTTTGATAAGGGAATCCCTCTTTTCTCCGCCAGAGCGACATACATGGCCAGGATGATGTTTGTGGAACCGTTAATGGTAAAGTTGGAAGCAATCTTATCCAGGTCCATGTCTCCGATGAAAGCCTCATAAATAATCTCGAAATCGCGCAGGGTATCCACCGCCACGCCCACCTTGCCGACTTCGCCTTCAGCAAATTCATCATCGGAATCACGGCCGGTCTGAGTGGGCAGGTCAAAGGCCAGATTGGGCCCGCCCACCCTTAAACCTTTCGCATGCACATCTTTATAGAAATCCCTGGTATCTTCCGGGGCGCCGAAACCGGTATAGCGGCCGGCCCGCTTCAAGGCTCCTCCCATGCCGACCGCGCTCCCCCTGCCCCAGGCCGTGCTAATGGCGGAAACCGGGTACCTCCCGGCAACAAAAGGAGGCGTCCCCGGGAACCCTACTTTTTCCAGAAAATTAAAGTCTTCAATATCAAGCGGGGTATAGAATTTATTCGGGCTCTCCGCTGCTCCAAAGCGGTCTAAAGCTTTTTGCAGCGGCCCCTCCTCCCACATTTTTTTGGCTTCCCTTATTTTTTCCAACTGTTCCCTGTCAAACAACATTTAAACTTACCTCCTCAAAATAGTTTAAGCACCAGGAAGTATCATCTACAAAACCAGGAAAACAATTTGCCCAAATAAAAAATCCCGGTTCCCCAGAGAAACCAGGATTTTATGAAAAGGACTTTAAATGTTTTTAAACCGTCCCTTTGCACTCACCCCTCTCCAGCGGAAGGCTGACCGTGCTGATAATGCTCCAGGCAGGTTTCCTGACTCATGGTTCACCGCTTTTTCCGCCTTCCCGGGCTTCGAAAAACCCAGTGACTTCCTGGAAAAGCTCCCCATTTACAGTGGCGCGACCGTCCGGGAATTGCACCCGGTTCCCTATTACCTTCCGCCGTTTCATGGCAAAAGCACCTGAAACATAGCCGCTATTCAGTTAAGTAAAAATCGTGAAAAAGCTACTTTAAAGCAAACTCAGTTTATCACGGTCAATACACTTATGTCAAGCACAATTAAAAACCGGGGGTTACCAGGACCTTTACGGCAGGCGGCCTTCCTGCCGGCATTGTTGAATCTCGTACTTGCATAATGCGCTCAGAAGCAATCGTCCCAAGAGGCGCGCCGGATCTCCCTCGTGGAAATACGCCGGGCAGCTTTCCGGAGAACGCGCCCGGTTACCGGACGCTTCGTCACCGTTTACCCGCGCGCCAAGCACCGCATGGATAAACCTGGCTCCCATTTCCACGACGGTTTCGGCCGGTAACAGTCCCCATTCGTACTCGTCCAGCAAATGCGCTACGCTGGCCGCCAGGCACACCAGCCTTTCGTCCCTTTCCAGGCGGAGAAAATGCTCCCGGAAAAAGCCGCGGTCCCCGGCAATCCCATCATCCCATTCCTGTTGCTTCAGCAACCGCCAGAAATCTTCACCCGTGATCCCGTACCTTTCCAGGCGCGCAAACACGCTGCACTGGCGTTCCGGGTTTAAACCGGTTTGCTTTTCCAGCGCCTCTTTCGTGGCATCTCTAACCGCCGCCCCGATCAATTCTCCCAGTTTGGAATGCTTGCCGGCGTCGCTGAAATAATTGGGGGACTGTACATTTGACGCAACAATAATCTGGTCGGTGCCGGAGCCGGTGGCAATGCCCCGGGAATAACGGCTGGGCGCCATCAGTTCCTGCAAGGCCGCCGCCTTCGCCTCGGTAGCCGTTATGATCGAGCGCGCCAGCACATGGGGAGGAAGGCTGCCGTCAATAAAAAGCATGATATTGATGGTGCCGCCGAGTTCACCCGTTACGTCCACCGGGGACCACTGCCCGTTGATTTCATAATGCGGCGCCGGATCTCCCGCCCGCCCGCCGTTTACATCCACCCCGGCGGTAATCACGGCGGTTACTTCCAGCTCGCGAAAATTCAACGTCCTGACGGCCGCGTTTTCCATCCCGGCGGCCGTCAGCAAACCGGCCGTGCGGCGGTGGGGCAGTCCCAACCTTTCAACCAGGTGCGCCAGGTACCCCTCTACACTGCCCCCTTCCAGGTCCGCCGGGTTATGCTTGTGAGGGGGAATGTGATGGTTGAAAACCGCTTCTAAATCCTCCCGGCAACCGCCGTTGACCCTGGCGGTGCTCAGAACCCGGCGCAGCCCGGAAAACTCCACAATAATCGTGTCTTCCCGCCGGAAGACCCTGTCCCCCGGCTTTATTTCACAGATCACCGGCATTAACCCCACCATCTCCGTAAAAAACATAAAACTCCGGCCTTCCCATTACAGGAAAACCAGAGTTGTAAACAACCAATCCTTAAAAGCCGGACAGCCTGTCCCTGGTACCGCTCTCTCAATGGGAGACCGTACACGTACCGACATGCCCGGGCAGGTTTCCTGACTCATGGATCGCCGCCGCCTGCCGCCTTCCCGGGGGTCCTTCCCCAGTGGCGTTTTCGACAGGCAACTTCCCACTCACAGTGGCCCGACCGTCCAGGATTTGCGCCTGGTTCCCTATTATCCTTTGCCTCCACGGCAGAGGCGCCCGGACACGACACTTATGTTATTCAGTTAAACTGCTGAAAATCAATCTAGCATATTTCCACCCGGCTGTCCAGTTAATTTTTAGCAAAATATAATCACTTACAACCGCGCTTCCGGGGCAAGAGCCGCCAATGGCGCGAAAAGATAATCCATTCAGTTTTTGCTCATATAAGGAAGAACAGTTTTTATGAGCTTCTTAACCAGCTCTAATTCTTTAGGAGAGCATTTGTTAAGCAAACTATCTATTTCTTTATCTTTATTACCGCCACATATATCATAGACATTATTTACCTCATGAATATAACAGGAACTATCAGAAGCTTTGCCGAAAACAAGATAGTCTAAAGGTACGTGCAAGCAGTTGACAACTTTAACTAAAGCGGTGAGACTCATTTGCCTCTCTCCTCGTTCCAATTGTCCGACATAGTAGTCTGAAAGCCCTATGACCTCTGCAAATTCTTCCCGCGAAAGTCCGAGCTTCCCCCTTTCTTCCCGTATCCGTTGCCCAATGGCCCTATTATCTATTCCTGCTTTATTTTCCATTTTATTCACTCCCTGCTTTAAGGTACTTTATCTAACTTTTAGCCGCATCTGAATTTGCTATGTGCATATATTTATTATTTGCAATAAGCCAGCGTTTGATGTAAAATTATACATGTGGTTATTTATGGGAGGGCGTGGGGTGAAGATAGAAAATAAAATAAGGATAGCAAGAAATATCCTTAATAATGCAGCCGAAATGAATATGAGCAAAGACATTCTTCTGAAAATAAGTCAAAAAATAGATAAATATATCATCGAGTATTATCATGAAAATGGAGGCCAAAAAGGTGCTATGGGTGCAGAAGAAAATATATAAATATGCTCCTGTTATTTTAGTATCAGGCGGGCTAATCCTATGGTTCATCACATTTTTGGTGGATAGACGTTATAACTATAATCACGGTCTGGCATGGATGCCTTTTGTAATAATTCAAATGATATGATTGCCCGGTGGGGCGGAGAGGAATTTGCGGTAATCCTCCCTCAAGCTGATATCAGAGAGGCTTTTAGAATTGTGGATAGAATAAGAAGAAAAGTGGAAGAACATATTTTTTCTTGTGAAAAAAACGTTTGCAATATTACCGTAAGCGTCGGTGTAGCCTCGATCAAAAAAGGAGCAGATATTGACATGGAGCAATTCTTTAAAATTGCCGATAAAGCTCTTTATAAAGCAAAGGAAAAAAAGAATTTTGTCACGGCCATGGAAGACATTTTCCCAAACCATGTAATGATAGCGGGCAAAGGGATACCATCCTCATCCGGAAAACGGGAAAAACAAATTCCTACGGATGGAACTTAAACCCCTTCTCCCGGAAAATTTTCAAACAGGCGTCTACCACCTCGGAATCGTACAGTACCCCTTTGTTCTGCGAGATTTCCTCCAGTGCTTTATCTATACCGAGGGCCGGCCGGTACGGCCGGTGAGAGGACATTGCCTCAACAACATCGGCTACGGCCATAATCCTTGCTTCCGGGAGAATCCCGTCACCCGAAAGACCTCCCGGATAACCGGAACCATTCATCCTCTCGTGATGTTGGAGCACTATCCGGGCTACCGGCCACGGAAACTCTACTGAAACGTGAAAACCATTTTCCTCCAGGATGCGTTCCAGTCGCTTAGCCTGGGTGAGACTATCCTCAACGATGAGGATTTCTACTTTCTTGCTAAAAACCACTTTTTCAGAGCCCATAACAAAACCTCACTGTTTTTTACAACTAAATTTCTCCAAAACATGTTAACACAGCACCTGACAGAAAGCATCTCGCGGGTTCACCGCGAAAGAAGCGCGCGTTCTCATAATACTCAAGCCGTCAGGCTCTCCATCTGGTCCAGCAGCCGGGCAAACAAATCGAACCCTTCCTGCACCGGGTGAGGTGTCGTCATATCAACACCGGCGGACTCTAACAAGTCGAGCGGGTAGCCGGACCCGCCTTTCTTCAGAAAAGCAAGGTAACGGGACACCGCCGGCCCGCCTTCGGCAAGAATCCGGCGGGTTATGGCCGCAGCCGCCGAAAACCCGGTGGCATACTTATAAACGTAAAAGGCCGAGTAAAAGTGGGGAATGCGCGCCCATTCCAGCTCTATGTCATCGTCCACCACCATTTCCGGCCCGTGGTAATCGACATTGAGCTGACGGTAGGTCTTGCAGAGAAGTTCGGGGGTCAGGGCTTCTCCGGCTTCCGCTTTCTCATGTATATCCTTTTCAAACTCGGCGAACATGGTCTGCCGGAATACAGTCGTGCGAAACTGCTCCAGGTAGTAGTTGAGCAGGTGGATTTTTTTGTCCCGGTCGGTTACCGTGCGGAGCAGATAATCCATAAGCAGGGACTCGTTGACCGTGGAGGCCACCTCAGCGGTAAAGATGCTGTAATGGGCGTAGACATAGGGCTGTTCCCGGTATGAATAATATGAGTGCAGGGCATGCCCCATCTCATGGGCTAAAGTAAAAACGTTGTTCAAATTGTCCTGGTAGTTCATCAAGACATAAGGATGCACGCCATATGGCCCCCAGGAATAAGCGCCGGCAGTTTTGCCTCTGTTTTCATAGACATCCACCCAGCCCGCATCAAACCCGCGGGCCACGGTCTCACCATAAGAGGCGCCCAGGGGTTTCAGCCCCTCCCCGACCAGTTCCACCGCTTCCGGGTAAGGAACCTCCCATTTAACATCCTTTGCCAGTGATACGTGCAGATCATACATATGCAATTCATCAAGCCCGAGCAGTTTTTTGCGCAGATTCATATAACGGTGTACCAGTCCGAGGTTGCGGCGCACCGTCTGAATGAGGTTTTCGTAGACTGCCGGAGGAATATTATCGGCAAAAAGGGATGCTTGGAGGGCCGAAGGGTACTTTCGCACCCGGGCGTAAAACACGTCTCTCTTCACACTGGAACTCAAGGTGGCGGCCAGAGTGTTTTTCAGCTTCCGGTAGGAACCGTGGAGAGAGTGGAAGGCCTCCCGGCGCACCCGGCGGTCCCGGCTTTCCATAAACCGGATATAACGTCCGTGGGTCACTGCCGTCTCTCTTCCCTCTTCATCCAGAATGGAGGGAAAAGTGATGTCGGCGTTGTTGAGCATCATGAAAATATTAGCCGGCGCCCGGGCCACTTCCCCCGCCTGAGCGATGACCTGCTCCTCGGCAGCAGACAGGGTGTGCGGCTTTTGCCGGAGGAGTTCATCCAGGGCAAAACGATAAAGAGCCAGATCCGGTTCTTCCTGCCGGAACTGCTCCAGGGTTTCTACCGGCAGGGCCAGAATCTCGGGTACGATAAAGGAAACGGCTATCTGCACCCGGGTGTTTAAACCATCCGCCCGGTCCGCCAGAGCCTGGCAGTCTGTAACGGTATTGTCCTCATCACGCCGCATGCGGGCATAAGCAATAACCTTTTCGTTCAGTTCCTGAAGGCGATCCTGCATCCGCAGGGCTGCCAGCAAAGTTCGGGCCGACTGTCCCAGTTTTCCCCGGTAAGCCTCCATCTCGCCCGCCATCTTCTGAACCTGCCGGAAATCCTGTTCCCAAGGTTCATTACCCGGATAAATATCTTCCAGCCGCCACTTGTATTCATCCGGGATTTCACGCCGGGCGGGCAGATTCCTCTTTCTTTCCATAAGAAAGCGCCCCCTGTTCGCTTTTTTTTAACTTTTTTATAAACTCACCGCAGATATAATTATATTACCAACAACATAGAAAATAAAATAAGCTGTCAAAAAATAAGCTAAACCTGGATGTTTCAACCGGATTGGACAAATAAACTTAAATCTGTTACATTTAAGTAAAGGTAATGATTTAGTTGACTAAAAATAGAGGGGGGAAGACCATGGGACACCTTGCCGGCAAAGAAGTTTATCGCCATTTGGGAGAAAAAATAGACAATCTCACCATGAAAGCACCATGGAACGAGTCTTTACACAGAATAGTAAAGGAACTTTACACAGAGGAAGAAGCAGACGTTATGGTAAGAATGCCTTACGTACTTTCCAATCTGGACAGAATCTCAAAAATAACCGGATACGAGAAAACAAAACTCAGGAACATCCTGGAGAGCCTTGCAAACAAGGGACTGGTCATAGACCTGTACAACGAGGGAGAATATTACTATATGCCGTCTCCCATTGTAATCGGAATTTTTGAGTTTACCATGATGAGAACCGGGGGAAACCTTAATACAAAGGTTTGGGCCGAAATGTTTCACGCTTACATAGCCGGAAACGCTGATTTTTACAGCTCAAATTTTAAGAATGGTCAGAAAATATCCATCGCCAGGGCTGTCCCCCACAGGGATACGGTGACACAGGAAGACGTAGTAGAAATTCTTAACTACGAAAAGGCCGAGGCCATCGTAGCCAGTCACGACAAGTTCGCTATCGGGATCTGTTCATGCAGGCACGAAAAGCTCCACAACAACCTCAAAGCCTGCGATGTTCCTTTAGAAACCTGTTCCACCTTCAGCTATGGGGCCGACTACCTCGTACGGCACGGCATGGCTAGGGAAGTAAGCCGCGCGGAGATGTTGGAAAATTTGGAGCGTTCCAGAGAACTGGGGCTCGTCTTCTCCGCCGACAGTGTAAAAAGAAATGTCACGTTCATCTGCTCCTGTTGTTCCTGTTGCTGCAATATACTGCAAGGTATAAACAAATTCGGCTATGTCAATACCTTGATGACCTCAAGTTTCATCGCCACCGTGGATACCAATAAATGCGCAGGCTGCAGAAAGTGTGAAAAGGCATGCCCGATAAACGCCATCAACATGATCCCGGTGGAGCACCCCCGGGAAGGGGAAAAGAAAAAGTTTTACGCAAAGGTTGACTCCTCCATGTGCCTGGGCTGCGGCGTGTGCGCCCTAAAGTGCGAAAAGGAGGCATTAAAGCTCAAGAAAAGAAAACAAAAAGTGATCCACCCGGAGACAACCTTCGAGCGTAACCTTCTGGCCTGCCTTGAAAGGGGAACCTTGCAAAATCAGATCTTCGACAACCCCCAGGCCACAACACATAAAGCAATGAGGGGGATTCTGGGCGGCTTTTTAAGGTTACCCCCGGTAAAGAAGGCCCTGATGAGCGACGTGCTCCGTTCGTCCTTCCTTGCCTCGCTTGCTGCAGGAGCAAAGCTTCAAGGCAAGGGGTGGCTCACCAGGATTTAGAACCGGCCAAACGGCCAAAAGTTCCTCCCATAAAAATTTGCTTGATCCCAGTGTTGAAATAAGGTAGGATTGAGCATATATACCCGTGAGGGGAGGTATTTTTTTGTCCGATTACCAGTGGCAGAAGGTGAATCTAACCAATTACCGCAATTTGAAACTGGCCGGGCTTTTATACAGTCCTCCCGAACATAGCGGCCCGGTAGTGATCGGCTGCCACGGCATGATGGGTACCAAGGAAGGAAACGGCCAGGCCTTGAAAATGGCCGAAGAACTGGGACGCCGGGGCTGGTCCGCGTTTTTATTCGACTTTACCGGTGTTGGAGAGAGCGAAGGTGTCTTCAAGGAACTTACCCTTACCCGTCAGATCGACGACCTGACCTGTGCGGTGGACTGGTGCCGGGCTCAGGGTTTTACCAGAATCGTCACCCAGGGTCGCAGTCTGGGCGGCTCTACCGTTCTATGCCAGGCAGCCCGCGACAGCCGGGTGGCCGGCGCCTGCACCTGGGCCGCCCCGGCCAATTTGCGCGATCTGATCATCGGCATGACCGAAGGGCCGCCGTACAACCCCGGAAACGACAAAACAGCCGACAACGATGTATTCGTTTACTTAAAACAAGACTTCCTGCACGACCTCGAAGGGTACGATCTGACTATTTGCGCCGCCCTTATTGCGCCCCGCCCGCTGCTTGTGATTCACGGCACCAAAGACTTCTCCGTCTCGCCGGCGGAAGCGAAAGCCATCTATAATGCCGCCCGCCAGCCCAAGGAACTGGTGTTGATTGAAGAGGGCGACCACCAGTTTACGGAACATCATACCCAGGTTTGGGAAATCTTTTTCCGCTGGCTGGAAACACACTTCAGCCCCTTAAATGTGCCTTAAGACAAAGTAATTTTATCTGATTTTTTAAGACTCCCACTTCTATAAGTGGGGGTTCCTCTTTTCACTTCAGATGGGGTAGAATCCCCATCTGAAGCCCCGATGTTCAGCTT
>JAGUVT010000070.1 GCA_020062745.1 Deltaproteobacteria bacterium | reverse complement strand
TAATCCATGACATAGTAACGGCCATGAGGAACACCAAAACGAAAAGAAGTTTTCTTTCTGGACGGAACTGTCCAACAGCGGCCGCTGTTACTTCTACAAGGTTCAGGGTAAACACGGCTGGTGGGCTCAATACGTCAAAGAAGTGAACGATCAAGAAATGACAACAAGGTTTTACCAGGAAATATATAATCAAGATGGCGCCCTGGTTGGCAGGTTAGCTGACAAGATTAAATCAGAACAGATAAATAATTAGTGCCATGTTCACCTGCATTTTGACCATTGATCGCAAATACTCGCCGCCTGGTTCTCAAAAGTACGCTTCCAGGTGAAGCCGGGTGCTAAATGCGTTGCCGTACCCGGCCGGAGTATGGATCCTTCCGTCATTTCACGCCAGGCGGCCCGTTTAACCTATGGAACACACAATACGTCAAAGGGGAAAATTACCTTTGGGTTGGAAATGTGAGGGTTTGCGGCAATAAGTTCCTCTACGCCGATATTGAACTTCTGTGCAATAAAAAACATCGTGTCCCCTATTTTTACCTCGTAACGGCCCTGAAAACCCGGCGGACAAGTTGCAGGCTTGCGAAATCCCGGCACGCACAACACATCCCCCGGGAATAGTACGTCCGGGTCAGTGATATGCGGATTTACAGCAATAAGCTCTTCTTTGCCGATACCAAATCGCAGCGCAATAATTGACATTGTATCCCCGGGGATAACAAAGTAGCGACTCAGAAAACCGGCGGGACAATCGGCCGGAAATCGACCTGACATATATAACACCTTCTCTTTCGCAATTTTAATAAAAACGGGAAAAGATGAAATGTTTCAAGCAGTTTTTCCTGTCTCATTCCGTATATTATATGCGGGTGTATCGCACTTGTTTTCCGGTCAGGTGAGGGTTGCCTTGCTCAAAATCAGGCGGCCGTGTTAAAATAAGCGTGAGCAACACCAGGAGGTGGATAAAGATGAGCCTGCCGGCGAGCAAAATCGAAATTCCGCCAAAAGAGGTTTATACCTATGCGGATTACGCCCTGCTTCCCGAAGGCGCTCCATACCAGTTGATCGGGGGGAAACTTATCATGACACCGGCGCCGACTACCTACCATCAGGGGATTCCATGCGTTTGGAATTAAAACTGGCCGCTTTTGTCATCGAAAAAGATTTGGGCATGGTTTATGATGCCCCTATCGACGTTTACCTGGCAGAGACGGAAACCTACCAGCCGGACATAATTTACATTTCCAAAGACCGGTTGCATATTATTGAGCCGGCCATGGTAAAAGGGGCCCCCGATCTCGTCATCGAGATTCTCTCTCCTTCCACGGCTTACTATGACCTGAGGGAAAAATTCAAGGTTTACGCCCGGCACGGGGTTAAAGAATACTGGATTGTCGACCCGCATGAGCAAAGCATCGAAGTTTACCGGGGAGAAGATGGTGAATTCAAGCAAATTCAGCGGGTGGAAAAAGAAGGGAAAGCGCAATCCGCGGTTCTCCAGGGCTTTGCGGTGGAAGTAAAGGATATTTTCGTCAAGCTGCCCGGTTAAAGCAATTTGTTGGCTTCCCCAGATTATTTTGGGTTGTTTCCTAATAGAAGTTGTCTTTTGGGGGATTGCTGAAAACCGTCTGCTTGGGAGAGAAGCCCATGAAGCTAAAAGATAAATACATGAAAGCTGCTGATGTCATTAAAAACGCCGGGGCTATAGTTATCACCGCCGGAGCCGGCATGGGGGTCGATTCTGGACTGCCTGATTTTCGCGGAGATAAAGGTTTCTGGAAAGCCTACCCCATGTACGAAAGCCTTGGCATTAATTTTTACGACGCCGCCAATCCTGCTCATTTTGCCCGAAATCCTGCTTTCGGCTGGGGGTTTTACGGGCACCGCACCAACCTCTACCGCAAAACCGTTCCTCACGAGGGTTTTTATATATTGCTGAAGTGGATTGAAAAATACTGCCTTGATTATTTCGTTGTTACTTCCAACGTGGACGGGCAGTTCCAGAAGGCCGGTTTTGCTGAAGAAAATGTTTTTGAAGTACACGGGTCAATTCATTACTTGCAATGCAGCAAGCCGTGTTCCATGACAATCTGGGAAAACAATGAAAACATTCTAGTGGATCAGAATACCATGCAGGCGCAACATATCCTTAAATGCCCCAATTGCGGCGATGTTGCGCGGCCGAACATATTAATGTTTTGTGATTTTTCATGGGTTGGCATGAGAACAAATCACCAGGAAGATGATTTTGAGGAATATTTAAGAAATCACTGTGATGATCCGCTCGTGGTAGTTGAGATGGGGGCTGGTACGGCAATTCCTACTATTAGAAGGCTAAGTGCGAGGTTGGGAAACCGTCATAAGGCCACGGTTATTCGAATTAACCCAAGGGAGCCTCAAATTAGTGAGCCGCACCTCTCTTTTGATTGTGGGTCACTGGAAGGGTTGCGAGGAATTGACAACTTTTTAGAAGGAACGGAATTGTAAACCTGACGATTGACTGGACCCGGCGCGAAAACGTCCGGGCTCAGATGCTGGTAATGATCAAGCGGATTCTCCGGCGCTACGGCAATCCACTTCCGGAAAACTTTCGCCGGCAATTTATATTCTTGCATTTGTTGATTGGCAAGAAAGATTGTGATATGCTTAATGTAAGGATTTCTTACAGGAGGGCTGGTGTTTCCGGTGAGTGGATTATATATTGCCCGGTTGACCACAAAGGGACAGGTTACGATACCGGCGGAATTGAGGAAATTCCTGCAAGTCGGGGAAGGCGACTACATCCTTTTTGAAAAAAAAGGCGCCCGGCTGGAGATAAAGAAAATGGCTCCGCCCGATGATTTTGAAGAGTTTGCCAGGCCGATCAGAGAAAGATTTCAAAAAGAAAGGGTTACACCGGAGGATGTCGAGGCGGCGATCTGTTGGGCACGGGGCATGAAAGAATGAGAGTAACCCTCGACACCAACGTCTTCGTTTCTGCTTTGGGCTGGAATGGCGCGGAAGCTGCTGTAATTGAAATGGTGCTGGAATCGCAACTGCAACTCTGCCTTTCCACCCAAATCTTGAGTGAGTTTTACCGGGTTGTTAAATATCCCAAGTTTGGCTTTACTGATAAGGAAATTGACGGCTTTATCGGCAGGTTGATGCCCCTCGCTGTCTTTGTTAAACCCGTTCAGGAGATTCATATTATTACTACTGACCCGGACGATAACAGAATCATCGAATGTGCGGTTGGAGGGAAATGCAATTATATTATTTCCGGGGATAAGCACCTGCTGCAACTGGGCGAGTATGAGGGGATAAAAATAATGAAGGCCCCGGATTTTTTGCAGCTAATATCAAGCGGTGAAGAGGATTAGCATAAGCAACGTTACTTTTTTATTTTAACAGCGTTGAATGAAGCATACGGGGAGATAGCCGAAGAAAGAGTGGTAAGGGAAGTTTACAGGGCAAAAGGGGATAAGTTCAGCGTCCAGAGGATTGAAGATGCCTATCAAGATCTATATCGGTAGTCGCGATGGTAGCAACGACGAAAGTTTGTGAATGTCGATGCCGCAACAGATCGGGTAGACAATTTTGAGCATAAACACTCCCCCTCTTAAGATGGTATAGTGATCGCACAAGCATTGACTGCTCGCCCTCTATAAACAAAGGAGTTGTTTATCCAAAGATAAATCTACGTGGTCGATGCCACACTTATTTGTGCTTGACTGGGCAAAGCGACACATATAAAAATGCGGTCTCCCAAAAGAAGAGTAGGGTGACGCACTCACCTCCCCGTGCTCTGTAGTATACTTGCACGACCAATTAAAGAATAGCGCACAGGCAACAATTTTCATAGCGTTTTGTGCCTGAGCGCAGCGAAAGGAATGGTTATAAAAAAATGATTTCCAACCAGGAGTTTGTAAATATCACCAGGTCAAAATTCAATAACGCAACTAAAAATCCCAGGCCTTTTACAGCCGGCTTTTTTATTACCAAAGCATGTAACCTGCGCTGCAAGCTATGCGGCGTTGGGGCGGGAGAGCCCCTGGATTACGAGTTACCCACGGAAGAAGTTTTCAAGGTTGTAGATAATATGGCGGAAGCCGGACTCTCACATATCTCCTTTAGTGGCGGAGAGCCGACCGTAAGAAAGGATTTTTTCGAGGTTATCAATTATGCTTCGAAGCGTATCCGCAGCATAGGGGTGGTTACCAACGGCCTTGTGGTTGACAGGGAATACGCCCGTAAGCTGGTTCTCGCCGGCGCCGGTTCGGTAATGGTCAGTTTAGATGGGGCAAAGGCCGAAACCCATGATTTTAACAGGGGGGAAGGCAGTTACGAGAAGGCCATTCAGGCTATTAAAAATTGTCAGAGCGCCGGAGTGGGGACGGTGCGCACATCGTTTACCATTTCCAGGACAAATTATCACGAACTGCAAGATATAATCAAACTGACTTTGGACCTTGGTATAGCCCTTCAGGTTCAGGAGTTTGCCGCCCGCGGACGGGGCGCCGGCAGGGAAGACCTGGTTTTAACCAGGCGTATGCGCAGGGATATGCAAAGGCTGCTTTATCGGTGTCAGGTTACCCATGGGCTGAATAAGTTTGGTTTTGAAAACTGTTATATTGTATCTGAAGATATGGAGACTCAAAAAATATGTACTGATTCAAGCCTTTCTTCTGATATCAGCGATTTTTGTGTCGGTTGCCTTGCCGGTATCTACTCTTTCTTTTTAAATTCAGACGGTACGATGAAGCTCTGTGGAGGGTATGCAGAAGGCATCCTGGGAGACTTGAAAGAGCAAAAACTTTCCGACATCTGGCGCAATTCAGAAATTCTTCATCATATCAGAAACAGGGATGACCTGAAAGGTAGATGCGGTAGTTGTACTTACCGTTACATCTGTGGGGGATGCAGAATAAACGCTTACTTGATAAACAGGAGCGTTAAAGAAGAAGATCCTGCCTGCTGGACAGACAGGAAAGAGAGCGAACTGGACATTTCTTATTAAACACTATGACTATATAACAATGGATGAAAATCCTAGACACAGCATCAAGGGATTTGTTCCAATGACAATGTCAAAGGACCTGTCCCCATGACATTTATAGGAACAAAGGTGCTTAGCTGAGTGAAACATGGACATATCGGTGCCGATTTCAGAGAAAATGGCAAGTGCCGAAAACTGGCTGATACCAGGAACAGATTGGATAATCTCTATTGCGCCGGAGTAAGAGGTAGCAAGGTGCACGGCAGTTGCTTCTATCTGAGCGACATAACGTTTAATAACATCCAAATGGCGCAAACACAGGGTGATTTTACCAGCCTGAACTTCACTAATGGTGCCGTCAATGGCTAAGGCAATATCGTCTTGCTTGCTTCAAGCATCGAGCCGTGTAAAAGCGGCCGAAAATCAAAGTCCTGATCAGGATGTTTCAACAGATGCAAAAGAATAGCTAAAGCGCTCTTGCCAAAGGTATCGGACACCACACTGGAAAGCATGATATTGGAAACAGTCAGAGAGTTTTGCACCCGGTTCTTTTCGCTGGACGCAAAGGAAACCAGTTTAGAACGGTAGCGCAGCAAATCGCGAATTTCGCGAATATCTGCTGGGGGGATAAAACTACCAGGGACCAGCCCATGTTTGTGGAGGTCTGCAATCCAGACGGAATCCTTTTTGTCAGTCTTCTTGCCGCGGATCGCCTTAACATACTTCGGGTGTGCCAGGGTGACCCGACAGGAAGGTTCCAAGATTTTGTGGACAGGAATCCAGTACTTGCCGGTGGACTCCATACAGACATACACACACTGGTTATTTGAAGAGCCACAGCGCCAAGGCTCTCAAATCCCGGGTAAAGGTGGAAAAGCGTTTAGTTTGGTAAGTTGTGATGTTTTCGCGATCGATGGGGTCGATGGTAAGTTGTGATGTTTTCGCGATCGACGGGTCGATCGTTTAGTAATGGCCTTTACAACTTGCTATATAGATGTTTTCATCGTCAATACTGTAAATCAATCGGTGAACCTCTGTAATTCTACGGCTCCAAAATCCTGATAATTCGTGTTTTAGCGGCTCCGGCTTCCCCAATCCTTCATTTCCGTTTCTTTCAATATCCCTGATAAGCTCATTGACCTTCCTTAAAATCTTTCTATCCTCTGACTGCCAATATAAATAGTGCGACCATGCTATATCTGAAAAAATCTTATTCATCGAGCAATTCCTTTTTCCGTCCGCTTCCCTTTTTTAGCTGGTCAATGGACTTTAAGAGTTCATTGTAGTATTTGGGATTGCTTCTCACATAAAGATTTTCCAAAAGGTTGTTATATTCGGCTTCAGATAGCATAACTACATTATCGCCACGTTCACGGGTAATAATAATGGTTTCAAAGTCATTTGCCGCTTTGTCACAGTAATCTTTAAATTTCCGCCTTACAGCCGAATAACTTGCCGCGAGCATAAAATCACCTCCCCGCTTATATTGTACAGCACATTGTACAATTATACAAGAAAAATAAGGTTAAAATTATTTATGCCGATCCGGATCTTACCGGATAGGCAATCACAATCTTACGTAAATCCGGATTTATTCAATTGCCCCAATAGCGTTGTTTAAGCGAAATGTTTCCTGACAAGAACCGGACTTCGGCGCTTACCGAAGCCCGGTTTGCGCTTTGATTTCGAAAAGGAT
>JAGUVT010000060.1 GCA_020062745.1 Deltaproteobacteria bacterium | reverse complement strand
TGTCCATGGTCCTATCGGCTGCGCCTATTATAGCTGGTTAACGCGCCGGAATAAAGCAAAGACTGAAGACCCGCAAAAAAACTTTCTTGCTTATTGCGTGTCAACCGATATGCAGGAGAGCGATATTGTGTTCGGCGGCGAGAAAAAATTAGCCAGAATGATTGACGAAGTGGTAGAAATCTTCAAGCCAAACGCTGTTACAATTTCTGCAACCTGTCCCGTGGGGCTGATTGGCGACGATATTCAGGCAGTGGCCAGGGCGGCGCAGCAGAGACACGGCATAAGCATTACTGCCTACAACTGTGAAGGTTATAAGGGTGTCAGCCAGTCTGCCGGCCACCATATTGCCAACAATGGTTTATTGGAATGGATAGTCGGTCAGGGGGACCGGGAGGAACCATCCAGCAAGTATACCATCAATATTCTGGGCGAGTACAACATTGGCGGTGACGGCTGGGAGGTGGAGAGGGTTTTAAGGGAAATAGGCTATAATATTCAGACAGTAATGACCGGTAACGGCTCTTATGAAGACCTGAAAAATGCCCATGTTTCAAACTTGAACCTTGTACAGTGCCACCGCTCTATCAATTACATCGCCGATATGCTGGAAAAAAAATACGGCACGCCGTGGTTAAAGGTAAATTTTATCGGTATCCGCGCTACAATTGAATCGTTACGCAACCTGGCTCTTTATTTTGGTGACGAGGAGTTAATCAGGGGGACCGAAGAAGTTATTGCCAGAGAGTTGGCGGAAATTGAACCGCAGTTGGAGCCTTACAGGAAAATCTGCGCGGGGAAAACAACCTTCTGTTTTGTCGGGGGGTCCCGCGGTCACCATTATCAGGGTTTGTACGAGGAAATTGGTATTGAAACGATTCTGTCGGGATATGAATTCGCCCACCGGGATGACTATGAAGGCCGGGAGGTTATTCCACATATTAAGCCGGATGCGGACAGCAAAAATATTCCGGAACTGCATATTATCCCGGATGAGAGACGTTACCGCTTAAAAATAACCCAGGAAAAAATGGAGGAATTAAAAGAAAAGATTCCATTGAGTTATTACAATGGAATGAACGTGACCATGAAGGACGGCAGCGTTATTGTGGATGACCTGAACCACTATGAAACCGAAGAATTTATCAAGATCCTAAAACCCGATATCTTTTCTTCGGGCATTAAAGACAAATATATACCTCATAAAATGGGTATTCCGTCCAAGCAACTGCACAATTACGACTACAGCGGCCCTTATGCCGGATTCAAAGGCGCTGTAAACTTTGCCCGGGATATAAGCATGAGTTTTACTACGCCAACCTGGAATTTTATAGACCCGCCGTGGAAAAGTAAACCGCTGCTGGAGGGAACTATTGAGGAAGGAGCGAGATAACATGCTGGACTGTACGCCGAAAGAAATCATAGAACGCAGTGGCGGAGTAATCAACCCGGCTAAAACCTGTCAACCTATCGGCGCGATATACGCCGCCCTGGGCATACATAATTGTTTGCCTCATAGTCATGGTTCCCAGGGATGCTGCTCGTACCACAGGATGCATCTTACCAGGCATTTCCGGGAACCCGCCATGGCGACAACCAGTTCTTTCACGGAAGGCGCTTCGGTATTTGGAGGCGTCTCCAATTTAAAAACAGCCATTAAGAATGTTTTTGCTATTTACAATCCTGATGTGATGGCCGTTCATACAACTTGCCTGTCTGAGACTATCGGAGATGACATTCCTTCAATTATTAAGTCTGCCGAGGTTCCCGAGGGTAAGCTGGTGATTCACGCCAATACCCCGAGTTACCAGGGATCGCATATTACGGGGTTTTCCAATATGACTAAAGGTATGGTTAACTACCTGGCTGAAGCAACCCTGGAAAACAAAAAGGAGCGTTTAAATATTATTCCCGGCTTTATCAACCCCGGGGACATGAGGGAAATTAAAAGAATTGCCGACTTGATGGGAATAAAATTTATTATGTTTCCGGATACCTCCGGTGTGTTGGACTCGCCCATGACCGGCCAATTTAATATGTATCCCAGGGGAGGCGCCAGAATAGAGGACATCAAGGATGCAGGCAATTCAAAGCTTACCGTTGCTTTGGGCAGTTACGCTTCCAGCGATGCGGCAAACCTTTTGGAAAGGAAATGCAAAGTACCCGCAGTAACGCTGAATACACCCATAGGAATAAAAGCCACCGATAATTTTATAATGACCTTGCGGCAAAACTTTATAAAAGAGGTGCCTTACCTGTTGGAAGAAGAAAGAGGACAGCTGGTGGATATTATGATCGACACTCATTACCATTTCCATGGTAAAAAGGTGGCTGTTTTTGGCGATCCGGATATTATTGCCGGTTTGACCGAGTTTATCTTAAGCCTGGGAATGTTGCCTGTTTATGTATTAACCGGCACACCGGGGGGAACAATCGGCGGCCCGCAGGGAATCTTTGAAAAAGAAATAACAAATATGCTTACAGAGGCAGGTATTGAGGGAAAGGTAAAGGCAGCCGGCGATCTGTTCCAGCTCCACCAGTGGATCAAGAACGGACCGGTTGATTTGTTAATCGGTAATACTTACGGAAAATATATCGCCAGAGCGGAGGATATACCATTTGTACGTGTTGGATTTCCCATTCTGGACAGGAGCATGCATCCGTACCTTCCGGTAGTCGGTTACAAGGGCGCCATGAGGCTGCTTGAACTGATCAGTAATGCTCTTTTGGATAGGGTTGACCGCGACGCCTGCGATGAAGATCTCGAGCTGGTTATTTAAACGGGGTTGCTTGCAAGGATTAAATAATTTTTTTTAAGCGGTTTCTTTGTAATATTTCTTTTGGGGGAAGTGCTTGATATGGAGAAAGCTAAAGCGGATAATTTTTCCATCACGGAAAGAAAAGATTTTATCCTTACCAAGGGAAGGCAAAAAGATCAATTGAGGTGTGGTGAAGATAGCATTGCGGGAGTTGTAAGCCAGCGGGCCTGTGTATATTGTGGCGCCCGGGTCGTTTTAAATCCGGTTACCGACGCCGTCCACCTGGTGCACGGCCCTGTCGGCTGCGCCAGTTACACCTGGGATATCCGGGGAAGCTTGAGCAGTGGTTCCGATTTGTACCGTTTTAGCTTTTCCACCGACTTGAAGGAACATGACGTGATTTTTGGCGGTGAGAAAAAACTTACCCTCGCCATTGCGGAACTGGCTCAAAAATACAACCCCAAGTTGATTTTCGTTTATTCAACCTGCATTATAGGGGTGATCGGTGACGACCTGGAGGCAGTTTGCAAAGCTGCCTCAAAAAAATATAAAGTCGAAGTAATTCCTGTCCAGTCCAGCGGCTTTGCCGGCAATAAATCGGCGGGGTACCGGGCCGCCTGCGATGCCCTCCTGCGGCTCATTGAACCAAAAACTATCGAGCCCGGCTTTTATAAAGAAAAGAGAAAAAAGAGCATCAATTATTTAGGAGACTTTAATCTGGCCGGCGAGGTTTGGATTATTAAAAATTACTTAAAACAGATTGGCATTGATGTTAACGTGGCATTTACCGGAGACTCGAGTTATGAAGCTCTAAAAAAAGCGACCGGGGCGTCGCTCAATATCGTGCAATGCGCCGGCTCGATGATTTATCTGGCAAATAAGATGGATGAACTTTACGGCATACCGTATCTTAATGTATCTTTCCTCGGCATTGAAGACACGGCGGGATCCCTCAGAAAAATAGCAAAATTTTTTAATGATCTGGAAATCATGCGTAAAACCGAAGAGTTGATTAAGAACGAAAAAACTAAAGTTTCTGCTGTAATCCAGTTTTACCGGGAAAGACTGACAGGTAAAAAAGCAGCCATTTATGTTGGCGGCGGATTTAAGGCCATCTCGCTGATTAAGCAGTTCAAAGAAATAGGAATAGATGTGGTCATGATCGGTACCCAAACAGGGCGGCGGGAAGAATATGAAACCATCAACGACATGGTTGATGACGGTACGGTAATACTGGATGACGCAAACCCTTCGGAACTGGAGAAGTTTATGATGGAAAAAGGGGCTCACCTCCTGGTCGGAGGAGTCAAGGAAAGGCCGCTGGCATATAAGCTGGGCATGGCCTTTATTGACCACAATCACGACCGGAAACATCCCCTGAGCGGCTTTGTGGGAGCGGTTAATTTCGCTGAAGAAGTTTACTCCACTGTTTGCTCTCCGGTCTGGAATTATGTGACGGGAACCGGCGCCGCATTTCCAGCGCCACAGCGGGCGAAAATAATTTAGCCGGCCTGACGTCGTCCGGCGGCTACTTTCGGAGGTTTTTATGCAAAAGGAAGCTACCTATTGCCGGAATGTCAATGAAAACCCGTGTAATATGTGCATGCCCATGGGCGGCATTCTTCCTTTCAAGGGCGTGGAGAAATCCATGGTCATTATCCACGGTTCCCAGGGTTGCAGCACTTATATGCGCAGGCATATAGCGGAACATTTTAACGAGCCAATCGACGTGGCCTCCTCTTCGCTTAATGAGAAAGGGACCATTTACGGCGGGGAATCCAGTTTAAAAAAAAGCTTCGATAATGTGATTAAGGTCTATAACCCCGGTTTAATCGGTGTGCTCACCACCTGCCTGGCTGAAACAATCGGCGAAGATATCGAAAGGATTACATCGGAGTATATCAAGGAACGAGGGCTGGGGGATTTACCAGTGGTTACCGTATCTACACCGGGTTACGGAGGTACTCACACGGAAGGATATTTTCTGGCATTGAGGAGAATAATCGTCCGGTTGGCGCGGCGAACGGAAAAGCACTCTAAAATCAATGTGATCATTCCAAATCTGAGTCCCGCCGATATACGGGAAATAAAGCGAATTTTAAGGTTAATGAAGGTTGAATGTACTCTGTGCCCCGATTTCTCCGATACACTGGATCGCCCTTTTGCCAGGCCCTATACAAAAGTGCCGGAGGGGGGAACAAAACTGGCGGATATAGCCGGAATGCCGGGGGCGGCGGCCACTATCCAGATGGGCCTTACGGTAGAGGACAGTATTTCACCCGGCAGATACCTGGAGGCCGGGTTCGGCGTGCCCCTGTACGATGTGCCCATACCCATGGGCATTGAGAATACCGATTTGTTTCTAAATCTTTTGCAGCAGTTGACGGGAAACCCTTTACCCGAATGCCTGGAACAGGAAAGGGGCAGGCTCCTTGATTGCATGATCGACTCTCATAAATATAATTTTCAGGGAAGAAGCGTGATTTTCGGCGAGCCGGAAAACGTGTACGCCATTACCAGGACTTGTATGGAGAATGGTTTATTTCCGGTAGTGGTGGCTACGGGGGGCAAGTCAAATAAACTGGCTGAACTGTTGAAAATAGAATTAAGTGAACACCATGGAGAAGTTCATATTTTAAACGAGGCAGATTTTTCCCAAATCAGGGAAAAGAGCAGAGAGGTGGCGGCAAATATTGCCATCGGCCATTCCGACGGAAGATATCTGACTGAACGGGAAGGCATTCCCCTGGTAAGACATGGTTTTCCCATTCATGACCGGGTAGGGGGGCAGCGGTTGTTATCTGTGGGGTATGTGGGCACCACCATGTTTCTAGACCGGGTTACCAATACGCTCCTGGAAAATAAGTATAATAACTATCGAAGCCTCATGTATCAAGAATTTTATCAAAATAATGGTGATGCCAACATTTATTTTAAGGAGTGATACCTGGTGAATAAACCTAAATATCATATTTTTGTATGCACCAGTTCCAGGGTAAACGGCCAACAAAAGGGTATTTGCCATACGAAGTTATCTGCGGACATAGTTAATAATTTAATAGGAGAAATTTTATGACTAAAGATATCGCGGTGCTTGTCGGAAAGAATGGTGAAACAACATCTCTGTACAATAAGGGCAAAATTGTCATCTATCGAAAAAAACAGGGTTCGTGGAATGTTTTAAAAGAAAAAGACTTCGCCTTGAACGAAGACCTGGACATGAAAGATTTGCGGAAAAAAATGGCCGAAGCCATTGAGTTTTTAAATGGGTGCAAAATAATTGTCGGCCGTTCCATAACCGGCATACCTTACTTTGAGCTGGAGAAATGCCTTTTCAGCATCTGGGAGTTTCAAGGGAAACCCGAAGAAATCCTTGATCACGTCCTGGAAAAAGAGGAAGAGCAAGAAGCAGACCGGGATAAAAAAGATATCCAGTTATCACCTGTTGAAATATCCGCAGGTTGCTACCGGATTTCCATAAAGGAGATTCAGGAGAGTGATACCGGGGTTACCACGAAGCAGGTGCTGCTTCCGTTTCTCAGGGAAGCCGTGTTTCATTCGCTGGAGGTTCGTTGCAACCACGTCCCACCCTGGCTGGAGACGGAATTTGCTGCTGGAAATATCTTTGGAGAAATTGAAAAAATCAGCAATAACGAAGCTAAAATTATTATCACCCGGAGATGCTGCAATTAAAGTTATGTTAACCATAAACAAGGCGGACAGGGAAAATATCAATGATATGTGCTTGCTGCTGGAGGAACTCTTTACCCTGGAAAAAGATTTTACCCCCGATTGGGAAAGGCAAAGAAGGTGGTTGGAGCTTATTCTCGACAACCTCCTTATGGGCTGTCTTTTACTTTTGAAAAGAGGCCGGGAAGTCCTGGGCATGGCCAATCTGCTGGTTACTATAAGTATGGGGCTGGGAGAAAAGGTTGTCGAGACATTTTTTAAAAACAGTTGACAGCGCGGTGAAAGGCTCCTATAATATATAACAATATAAGGTTTGGTACAGAGGTGTACATTGTCAGCAAGGGCGCTTTTTGAGGAGTAAATTCGTCAAAAAGCTTTTTTTAATTTTAAC
>JAGUVT010000137.1 GCA_020062745.1 Deltaproteobacteria bacterium | reverse complement strand
GTAGCTAAAGAGGCAGCGGTGCAGGCGGTTCTGGGAGGCAGGACGGTGACCGTCGGCGGCATGGCCAAGGGTTCCGGTATGATCCATCCGGACATGGCTACCATGCTCTGCTTTATCACCACCGACGCCGCCGTTACCGTCCCGTTTTTGCAGCAGGCTTTAAAGTATGCCGTGGATCAGAGTTTCAACATGATTACCGTTGACGGTGATACCAGCACAAACGATATGGCGGTGGTACTGGCCAACGGGCTGGCGGGTAATCCTGAAATAACCGGGGAAGGTGAAGACGGCTTTTTGTTTCGGGAGGCTCTGACAGCGGTCTGTACCAGGCTGGCCAAAGCAGTAGCCCGGGACGGGGAAGGCGCCAACAGGCTGATTGAGGTGGAAGTGCGCCATGCTCCTTCCGAACGGGATGCCAGGCTGGCGGCCCGGGCGGTGGCTGGTTCCAGTCTGGTGAAGACGGCGGTGTTCGGCCAGGATGCCAACTGGGGGAGGGTAGTCTGTGCCGCGGGTTATTCCGGGGCTCAGTTCGACCCGGAGCGGGTAGATGTATTTCTTGGCGATGAACAGGTGGCCCGGGGAGGGAGTCCCATCTGCTTTGATGAAGAACGGGCCGGGCAGGCTTTAAAAGGTGATCCGGTGCGGATAATCATTGATTTTAAATGCGGTGAGTATAGTGCTACCGCCTGGGGCTGTGACCTTTCTTACGATTACGTGCGTATTAATGCCGATTACCGAACATAAAGGAGAGAGAACATTGCTAACCGCTATGGAAAAAGCTGCTATATTGGTTGAGGCGCTGCCTTATATAAAAAAGTTTTACGGTAAAACCGTCGTTATAAAATACGGCGGGCATGCCATGCTTAACGCTGAAATAAAAGAAGCTGTGCTTACCGACGCCGTGCTTATGAAGTATGTAGGCATGAATCCGGTGATTATCCATGGCGGCGGGCCCGAGATAACCGAAATGTTAAAGCGTGTTGGAAAGGAATCGGAGTTTGTCGGCGGTCTGCGGGTTACCGATGCGGAAACCATGGAAATAGTGGAAATGGTTCTGGTGGGGAAGATAAACAAAGAAATCGTGGGAATGATTAACCGGTTCGGCGGCCGGGCGGTAGGGTTGTCCGGCAAGGATGCCAGCTTATTTGAGGCTGTGAAGAGGCTGCGGCCGGTGCGTACTGTGGATGGGGAAGAGGAAATGGCCGACATCGGTTTTGTGGGGGAAATTCAAAAAGTAAACCCTGGAATAATTAATACAATTATCAGAGAGGGGTACATTCCGGTGATTGCCCCGGTAGCGGTGGGCGCCGGCGGGGAAAGCTATAATGTCAATGCGGACTACGTAGCCGGCCGTCTGGCTGCCGCCCTGGAAGCGGACAAATTAATTATCCTCACCGACGTGGAAGGAGTTATGGTTGACCAGAACGATCACCGGACTCTGCTTTCCGTTCTTCATTTAAAAGATATTCCAATCCTCATTGCTCAGGGCAAAATTGACGGCGGGATGATTCCCAAGGTTGAGTGCTGCCAGGATGCGCTGGCCGGAGGGGTTCGTACCACCCATATTCTGGACGGGCGGGTGCCCCATTCCATCTTGCTTGAAGTGTTTACCGACCGGGGAATAGGTACCATGGTGGTGAAGTAATGAAGACGGGAGAAATAATTACCCTGGGTGACAGGTATTTAATGCAGAACTACGGGCGTATTCCTCTGGCCCTGGTAAAGGGAGAGGGAGCAAGGGTATGGGATGCGGACGGCAAGGAATACCTGGATTTTGTCGGCGGCATCGCGGTAAACTCGCTTGGTCACTGTCCGCCGGCGGTGGTTAAAGCAGTGAATCGCCAGGTTCGCCGCCTGATGCATTGCTCTAATCTTTACTATATCGAACCGCAGGTGGAACTGGCTAAATTGCTGGCAGAAAATTCTTGCTGCAGCCGGGCTTTTTTCTGCAACAGCGGGGCGGAGGCCAACGAAGCCGCCATCAAGCTGGCTCGCAAATACGCCAGACAGCGTTACGGGACAGGGAAACACGAGATCATCACCGCCCATAACTCTTTTCACGGGCGTACCCTGGCGGCTCTCGCCGCCACTGGCCAGGACAAGTACCACAAGGGCTTCGAGCCTTTACCGGCAGGCTTCAAGCATGTTCCTTTCAATGACCTGGAAACCCTGGAGAAGGCTGTCGGGCCGAATACCTGCGCCGTAATGCTGGAGCCGGTTCAGGGTGAAGGCGGCGTTAACGTTGCTTCTCGGCCCTACCTGGAAGGAGTGGCGGAACTCTGCCGGGAGCGCGGCCTGCTCCTGATCTTCGACGAAGTGCAATGCGGCCTGGGCCGTACCGGCCGCTTCCTTGCCTATCAGCATTTTGGCGTAGAACCGGACATTTTAACCCTGGCTAAAGCCCTGGGCGGCGGTTTTCCGATCGGGGCCATGCTAGCCAGGGAAGAAGTGGCCGTATTCCAGCCCGGCGACCATGCTTCTACCTTTGGCGGTAATCCTCTAGCCTGCGCGGCTGCCCTGGCTGTCGTGAAAGAAATCTTGCATGGCGGCGTTTTGGAAAACACCGTGCGGACCGGCGGCTATCTGTTTAACAAGCTTGGCGAAATGGCCGGCCGCTACTCTTTTATTAAGGATGTGCGCGGGCTCGGCCTTTTACTGGGTATGGAGCTTGTTGTTGAAGGTAAAGAGGTGGTGGATCGTTGCCGGGCGAAGGGGCTTTTAATAAACTGCGTGGGACAAAACGTGTTGCGTTTTGTGCCTCCTCTGAACATCACCGCCGGTGAAGTAGATCAGGCAATAGCCATTTTAGATGAAGTAATGGGTGGCATATGGGTAAAGTACCGGCTGACAATTTTGTAGCTTCTCGAAAGTATGCTTTGGCATTTATCTGATACGGTTTGAAACGGGGGTTAAAATTATGCCGGAAGTACCAGAGAATTTGAAAGGACGGGACCTGCTCTCCCTCCACGACTTGAGCCCGGAAGAATTAACGGCTATTTTAAACCTGGCGGACGAACTCAAGGAGATGCAAAAAAAGGGTGAGCCGCATCCGTACCTGCAGGGGAAAACCCTGGGGATGATCTTCCAGAAATCTTCCACCCGCACGCGGGTTTCCTTTGAAGTGGCTATGTATCAGCTCGGCGGCTATGCCCTCTTTTTAAGCGCGGGCGACTTGCAGTTGGGCCGGGGGGAAACCATCGCCGACACCGGCCGGGTGCTTTCCCGTTACCTGGACGGGATCATGATCCGCACTTACGCTCAGGCCGACGTGGAGGAACTGGCCCGCCACGCCGCTGTTCCGGTAATCAACGGCCTCACCGACCTGACCCACCCCTGCCAGATCCTGGCCGACCTGCAGACCATCCGGGAGCACAAGGGCCGCCTGACCGGCTTGAAACTGGCCTACGTGGGTGACGGCAACAACGTTTGTCATTCCCTGCTTTTCGGCTGCGCCAAAACGGGGATGCATATCAGCGTGGCTTCCCCGGAAGGATACGGTCCGCAGCAGCGTGTGGTGGAACTGGCCAGGCAGGATGCGGCGGCAACCGGCAGCCGCGTCGAAACCGGCGTCGATCCTGTGCGGGCCGTTTCAAATGCCGACGTGGTGGTGACCGACGTCTGGGCCAGCATGGGCCAGGAAGCAGAGCAGGCCGAACGGGTTAAAATTTTTACCCCTTACCAGGTGAACGCCAACCTGGTGCGCCACGCCAGACCGGGCTTTATCTTCCTCCACTGCCTGCCGGCCCACCGGGGCGAAGAGGTGACGGCCGAAATCATCGACGGCCCCCGTTCGGTGGTCTGGGACGAGGCGGAAAACCGCCTGCACGCCCAAAAAGCAGTGCTGACCCTGCTGCTCTGAATGTGGACGGGGAGGGACGGGCCGTAAAGAAGCACCGCTTTTTCGCTGCTTACTTTTCAGCCGGCGCGCTTATCCTGGCCTTTTTCGGCATGGCCGGCCACGGTTACGAGGCATTATTCGGCTGGCTGCTGGGCAACCTGCTGCTGTGGCTCATTTTCACCCGGCGCGCGGGAGGGTGAGGGTTTCTTATACATTGTCCGGCTCTGTATTCTTTAGTGCCTTCTGTGGCTGAATTTCTTTTAAGGGAGCTGTTTTAATTGAAGAAAGTAGTGCTGGCCTATTCCGGCGGGCTGGATACCTCCATCATTATTCCCTGGCTCAAGGGAAACTACGGTTGTGAGGTTGTTGCCATGGTTGCTGATCTGGGACAGGGGGAGGAACTGGCTCCTCTGCGGGAGAAAGCGATCAAAAGCGGCGCGGCCAGGATCTATATTGAAGACGTGAAGCATGAGTTCGTGACCGGCTACATATTTCCCACCCTGCGGGCCGGGGCGGTTTACGAGGGCAAGTACCTGCTGGGCACTTCTATGGCCCGCCCCCTTATTGCTAAAAAACTGGTGGAAATTGCCGAAGCCGAGGGAGCTGGGGCCGTGGCCCACGGCGCTACCGGCAAGGGCAACGACCAGGTGCGCTTTGAGCTAACCGTCAAGGCCCTGGCGCCGCACCTGGAGATCATCGCCCCATGGCGGGAATGGGGCATCCGATCCCGGGAAGATGCTATAGACTATGCTGCTGCCCGGGGTATTCCGGTGCCGGTTACCAGGGAGCGGCCCTACAGTATGGACCGCAACCTCTGGCATTTGAGCCACGAGGGCGGCGACCTGGAAGATCCGGCCAAGGAGCCGCCGGACGACGTGCTGCTGCTGACGGTTCCCCCGGAGCATGCGCCCGACCGGCCTGCCTATGTAAAGATTGAATTTGAGCAGGGCATACCGAAAAAAGTTGACGGCGAGACGCTCGATCCCGTGTCTCTGATTGAGAAGCTCAATGTTTTGGGCGGGGCCAACGGCGTGGGCATTGTGGACATGGTAGAAAACCGGCTGGTGGGCATGAAGTCCCGGGGTGTGTACGAAACCCCCGGCGGCACCATCCTCTATCTGGCCCACCGGGAACTGGAACTGCTCACCCTCGACCGGACAACCCTGCACTATAAGGAACAGGTGGCCGCCCGCTACGCCGAACTGGTTTACGACGGCGTCTGGTTTTCGCCCCTGCGGGAGGCCCTGGACGCCTTTGTGGACGTAACCCAGCGGACGGTTACCGGGACGGTGCGCATGAAGCTGTACAAAGGCAACTGCACCCCGGCCGGCGTCACGTCCCCTTACTCCCTGTACGATCAGGAACTTTCCACCTTCGGCCGGGATGAAATTTACGACCAGAAAGACGCCGGCGGCTTCATCAACCTTTTCGGCCTGCCTTTAAAGGTGCGGGCCTTGATGGAGAAAAAGACCGGCCTGCGCTAGGGTTGTTCATGTAGTATGCGATGCCGTTCTGCAAAAGGGACTTGCCGCGCTGCGTTTTAATTTCCGGGGCGTGGGGAAAAGCGGCGGAAAGTATGCGGAGGGCGTCGGCGAGCGCGACGACGTAAAGGCTGCTGTTTCTTTTATGGAGAAAAGAGAGGAGATCGATCCGGGGCGGATCGGATTGTGCGGCTACTCCTTCGGCAGCATGGCCGCCTTTCCGGCGGCGGTCGAAGACAGCCGGGTTAAAGCAGTGGCAGGAATTTCGCCTTTTGTGCAGCCTCCCGAACTTTTGAACAATTATACCAGACCGAAGCTGTTTTTAACCGGGGACCGGGATGAGTACGTCGATCACGAAAAGCTGAGCGCTCTTGTGGATGTGATGCCCCCGCCGAAGCAAATTGAAATTGTGCCGGGCGTCGACCATTTCTGGTGGGGGGCGGAGGATAGAATTGCCGAAATAACTAGTGGATTTTT
>JAGUVT010000033.1 GCA_020062745.1 Deltaproteobacteria bacterium | reverse complement strand
CCCACTTCTATAAGTGGGGGTTCCTCTTTTCACTTCAGATGGGGTAGAATCCCCATCTGAAGCCCCGATGTTCAGCTTAAGCTGAACGAGTTCACTGCTTCTTATGAAAAAAGCGGGTTCTCGTCCGAGAAACCGCTATTCTAATGTAATGGGAAGCAAATATTTTATAAAATTTAGCCGCGCTGAGATTTCGTAAGTGAAGCGGGTTGGATGAAAAATATCTGGATCGGTTATATTATTAAAATAAAATTTTTAAAAGGGGTGGGTTAAAATGAGGTGGTTACGGCCTGAATTAATAGGGAGAGTTTCGCCGTGGGGTCTTTTGATAGCCGGTGTGCTTGTCGGAACGGCCGGTTTGCCCCTGGTTCGCAGAAGTCTGCGTGGTTTGGCCGTCAGCGCGGTAAAAGGGGCGCTGGTGGTCGGCGACGGGGCAAAAGAGCTTTCCCGGAAAGTAAATGATAATTGGGCGGAGCTGGTCGAAGAGGTAAAAAGAGAACGAACGGACGAAGAGGGAAGCCTGCAACAAAAGGCCCGCAGGGCAGAGGTGGAATTAATTAAAAAAGGGATTGACGTGGCCGATAGAGTGAAAGGGAATATTGGGCGTGTTAAAGGAAAAGTTAGTAATTTAATAGAAGAAGCTAAAAAAGATCTAGATTCCGCCGGCGGCGCTGAGCATAAAGCAGCGGAGAAAAAGTCCGGCATGGAAAGAAGTGATAAGACTTTCCAGGGTAATTCTTCCGGCGGCGAGGAAGGAGTTTAGTCGTTTCTTTAACCTGCCAGGGCTTCTGCCTGTTGCTCCTGGAACTCTTCAAAAGCCATGTAAATATTTTGGGCGAAGGCATGGCTCAGATCGTGGCTTAGCCGGGCTTTTACGGTTTGTAAAAGTCCGGTCAGCTTTTTCTCCAGTTCGGCATCATAGTTAAAAGCAAACGGTTCACACAGATAATGCCATAGACTCTCTGCCGCGTAATTGTTTATCAAGCCGAGCGGCAAAAGTTTTTCCAGGCCGGATTCGTAACACCAGGAACCGGCCAGTGAAAAACTTTTTTCGGCCCGGAAATTTTTCAAAAGACTTGCTATTTCAGAGCCGGCAGTATAGATTGCCGGCAGGCAACTGGGAAAATCGTCCGCCTGCAGGCAGGTGAGGTGAAACTGCTGTTTTACCTGTTCTGTCGCCCGGACGGTTGCCTCCCTTATAACCGGCCGGCCGCAAAGAAAATTGATCGCTTCCTTTAAAGAGATCTGCCGGTTAAGGATCTTTTGGGAAAGAGCGGGAATTTCGTTTTCTTTCTCTTGAAAATAATCTTCTATCACCTGCCTGATGGCCTGCTGTCCTTTCTCGACAATCGTAACGGCAAAAGCCTCTCCGGTTACAACAACGTGCAGGCGCTGAGGCGGTGCTTGCCGGAAAACGGAGGGAGATGGATTTTTTAAGCCGGCAAAAGGCAAAATTAATCACCCCGGTTATGTTTTTTTCAGCAAGTAAATTTATTACTGAAATGCACCTTGTATAGGTTAATACTTATTTGTTAAGATAATATGAAGTGAATTTAAAATTTAGGTTAAATAATGTTAAAAAACCCGTCCTTTCAATGAAAAATGACGGGTTTTTGGATCATGCGGCATTTTTTAACTTTGATCCGTCTTAATGGAGTATTAATCCTAGTGACTGCTTATACCCAAAACGTTTAAATTTATTGTGCCATCTTCAGCGGTGTTTGATAACGGAGGTGCAGAAGTTTTGATCATGCGCATAAATTTATCTAAAGCATTAGACATCCAGGCGCTTAAGACAACCGGCAGCCAGTCTCCCGGTCCCAGGGGAACAGTTTTAAAAATTCTTGCGGCCGGGGGAAGGTAAAGGGCTGCCAGCAGCAATCCGCCGGATAAAGCCGTTGCTCCTCCGGTCAGGCGCTTGCCCGCCTTTTCCCCACTACGGTTTTGGCGGCAGTCTAAAGCGTACAGCAACTGGCTGATGGTCAAAGAAGAGAGGGCAATGGTGCGCGCCGGCTCCAGACCCCTGTTTTTTAAACCCCACCAGTATGCGCCGAGCCCCGCGATGCTGATGGACAACCCCCGTGTTTTGATCTTCGATATGTAATCGCGGTCGAAGAAACTGCTTCCGGGGTCGCGCGGCGGCCTGTCCATCAGGGCTCTATCTGGCGGATCAAGGCTCAAGCCGAGCGCCGGGAAGCTGTCGCCCAAAAGGTTGAGCCACAGCAGTTGAATGGGCAGCAAAGGTAAAGGCAGGCCGGCGATTACGGAAAAAAGCACCAGTAATATTTCCCCCATATTGGTGGCCAGCAGGTATTGGACGGACCTCCGCACATTGTCGTAAATTCCCCGGCCCTGTTGTACAGCTGCGACTACCGTGGCAAAATTATCATCCGCCAGAATTATATCCGCGGCTTCTTTGGTGACATCTGTTCCCGAAATGCCCATGGCAATGCCGATGTCGGCTTGCTTTACCGCCGGGGCGTCGTTCACCCCGTCCCCAATCATGGCTACCCTTTCACCCCGCTGTTGGAAGGCTTTTATCAGGCGAAGCTTGTGTGCCGGCAGTACCCGGGCAAATATACGTACATCCCGGACTGTCTCTGCCAACTGCTCGTCGTTTAAATTTTCCATTTCCGTTCCCGTGAGCACTCTGCCGCCGGTATGAACCAGGCCCAGTTCACGGCCCACGGCCAGGGCGGTGTTGCAGTGGTCCCCGCTGATCATGACCACCTTGACCCCGGCGTTTTGACACTTTTTGACGGCTTCCCGCACTTCGTGCCGTGGCGGATCGTATATGCCCACCAGGCCGAGAAGGGCCAGGTTGTTTTCTGCTGCGGACTGGTTTTCCGCAGCATGATCCAGGGGGCGGTAGGCTACTGCCAGTACCCGCAGGGCGGACCCGGCCATCCGGGAATTAACGCTGTAAAACCACCGGCGGGCCGGCTCGTCCAGGGGAACCGCGCCGATGGGCTTGAAGTAACTTGAACATAACTCCAGCACTACTTCCGGAGCGCCTTTTAGAAAAGAAAAGTGTTCACCGGTGGAGCGCCGCCGGTAGACAGCGCTCATGTAACGCCGCTCGGCATCGAACGGGTTTTCCGCTATTCGCTGGAAATCACGGCGCAGCCTGGCTGCGTCCAGGCCGCCGGCCGCCGCTGCCGAAAAAATAGCTTTTTCCAGAGAATCGCCTGTTATCTCCCCCTGTTCGCGCCAGGCGTTACTGGCCAGGACTCCGGCGGCAAAGACCAAAAATAGTGTTTTTCTGTCGCCCGGCGTATCTTCAGGCAAAAATTCGCCTTCCTTGCTGCGCTGCCAGCAGCCTCCGTCGGCACAGGCAACCATTTGCACAATTTGTTCGTTTCTGGTGAGGGTTCCGGTTTTATCGGTGCAAATTACCGTCACCCCGCCGATGTTTTCTACTGCCGGCAGCGTGCGCACCACGGCTTTTTCTCTGGCCATCCGGTGCACGCCGGCAGCCATGGTCATGGTGACAATGGCCGGCAGTCCTTCGGGAATGGCCGCTACGGCCAGACTGATACCGGTGAGGAACATGGCAAAAGGCGGTTCTTTGCGCATAATTCCGGCCAGACCCAAAAGTCCGCTCGCGGCCAGGGAACCGGCCAGCACTTTTCTGCCTGCCGCGGACAGGTTGCGCTGGAGGGCGGTGGGTCCGGCTTTATCATTTTTTAACATGCCGGCAATTTTACCCAGTTCTGTTTGCGTGCCGGTAGCCGTCACCACTGCCCTGGCCCAGCCGTGACTTACCGCCGTACCCATGAAAACCAGATTGGGGCAGTCAATTAAAGTTACGCAATCGGGAGCGATTGAATTATCCTTGCTTACCGGATATGCTTCGCCGGTTAAGGTGGATTCATTGACCTGGAAAGAAATAGCCTTGAGCACCCGCGCGTCTGCCGGAACGCCGTCCCCTGTTTCCAGTAAGATGATATCCCCCGGCACCAGTAAAAATGACGGTATGCGCTGCCATTGCCCGTCTCTTTTAACCCGCGCCAGAGGGACGCTAATTTTCTTTAGCGCATTGAGAGCGCTTTCAGCGCGTTGTTCCTGCATGGCTCCGATCATGGCGTTAAACAGCAGGATGGTTAGAATAGCCAGGGAGTCGGCAAACTCGCCCAGAAAAAAACAGATAAAACTGGAGCCCAGGAGGCTCTGGACGAGAAAGTTTTTAAACTGATTGAGCAGGCGCGGCATAAAGCCGGATGGGGCAACAACCGGGAGCCGGTTTGGGCCATAAAGGGCCAGGCGCGTGTCAGCTTCTTCTTGCGCCAGGCCTTCTTTTTCTATGGTTTTTAAAATCCGCAGCACCTCTTTTGATTCCAGAGAGTGCCAGTTGGAGAGGCCGGCCGGCAGCAGGCTTTGCTCAGCATCGCTTTTCTGGTCTAAGGCATAAAGCTGCTGGTGATGAACGGGGTATTGGGGAACGGAACTAATCTGCGGTTTGCCTGCTGAAAAGAATAACAGGCGATAAGAATTTAGCAAAACCAGAATACTGATCAGGTTGTTGTATAATGAAGCCGGTACCGGCGCCAGGCGCCCTGAAGCGCCTAGAAGCAGGCCGAATGCGTTAAAAACAGCGGTCAGGCCGACATTTTGTCTTTCTTTCTGCATTGCGGCAAAACCGATGGTAAAAAGCTGCTCCAGAGCATTTAAATCAGGCCGGGTGAGAATTATGTCGGGACGGCAAACCGCAGGCTCATGGGAAGTAATTACCAGATCGGACTTTGTCAGAAGCCCCGGCTTTTGTCCCTCGCAGGCGAGTACTATTGTTTTCCCGGCTCTGCCGGCTGATGTCAGCAGGTTTTCTCCTTCCTGGAAGGACATTACCGCCAGGCCTGTTTCCCGGCTGAAGGGCAGGTAAAAATCGCTTTCTTCAGTAAGAACGACGATCCGGATGCCCTTTATGATTAATTTCTCCAAAGAGCGGCTTGTGTCTTGGGTCAGCCGGTAACTGATTCCCACCAGTGCGGCCAACTTGCCGTTTTTGCCCACAAAAAGCGGGGTTTCCCCCAAAGTGATCATCCGGCGTGCTTTTAACGCGCCGGAAGTGATATTGATCTTGTTTGACCGCATAAACTTTGCGCCGCCGATGACAATTTCCTCGCCGCCGGCTGTTCCGACCATGCCCGGGACATTTATTTGACTGATTTCCATTATTATTTCCTGCGCCGCTTTATCTCCGGGAATAAAGAGATTGGCTAACGGGTGTTCTTCTTGCTTGAGGGCCAGATGGATTAGCCTTATAACTTCATCATCGTTGTTGCCGGCAAAGGTATAAAAACTGGCGACTTGTACTACAGCCGACAGCCCCCAACTGTTTTCAAGCAGGAGGGTGTCAGCCAGGGACAGGCGGATTAAAGCCCCCGGGTTCAGGATCAACGCCCCTGCCCGGCGGGCCGCGGCCAGTCCGGCAGACAAGACGGACGGGCGGGCCAGTCCCGCCGGTCCCGGTGCGGCTGCCAGCAGCATGGCCAGGCTCCGGCTTAAGTCCCGGGTAAAAAGGCCGTTTAAGACGGAAAATCCTGCCGCTACGGGTACCATTCGGCTGCCGTATAACAATGCCGGTTCAGGTAAATTGATTTGTATCTCTTTAGAGCTTGCAGGAAGGAATTCTTTGTTGGCAGAACCGTCGGCAGGCGCCTGTTTCCGGCTGGAAAAAGACATCTGTTTTTTTATGAGATGGTGTGCACCGGCCAGCAGCAGCGACTGGAGCAGGCTGTTGAAATTAACCAGCCAGATTAAAAAGAGCCCCGGGATACTTTCTCTTAAAACCAGCGTACTCAGGCTCAAAGCACTGATGAGCAGGTCGAAGTTTATTTGTTTCCGGATGGAGAGGTTTTTTAAGCCGCTTCGGATTACCGGATAACCGGTAATGATGGCTGTTGCTGTTGCCAGGTTAAAAAGCACGGGCGAGCCGGCCAGCGTGGAAGCGCCTCTGGTATAGCGTTTTATACTCAAGGAGGCCAGTACCGCCCCTCCGAACGTAACATTAAAGAGTTGGCGTTTCAGCGGCAGATCTTCCGGCTCCATGTTTTTTTTCGCCGGATAATTATTTTCATATGCTCCGTTGATAACATCGAAAGGGGCGAATTTAAAAATAAAGTCCTCCTGAATGCGGGTAATTTCATCCAGAAGATGTCGGCAATCTAAAAAAGAATGCGCGAAATATACCAACACCCTGCCTGAAACAACGCTTCCTTTAACTTTCCGTACGCCAGGCAGGCGCGCCAGTTGGTCTGAGAGTTTATTTAAAAAGCCGGCATTTCTTTTCAGAAGCGGCACTTCAACCCGTGCCCGGCCCGGCAGGTTATGCACTACGTAAGGTTTTTTATGAAACGGCTGCAATCACTAATCCCCTCGCATCTCATTATTATTTCGTCTCCTGTCCTGATTATTCAAAAGGTTCTCCGATTATCGTTTGATTCCTTTAAAATAAGTTGAAATCCTAAAAGTATTTTAAAACCAGCCGGATCGTGATATATTGAGTTGGAAAATATTTTACTAAAAGGTGGGCCGGGGCATGGAGCGGTTTTTAGCGGGGCTTGTTGTTGGGTTATTGATTGTTTTGATTTTTTACTACTGGCAGCGCAAAGAAAAAGAGCTGATCACAGAAAAACTAAAAGAATCATTTTCAGCCCTGTCGCTGGAGGCATTGTCGAAAAACACCGAACAATTCCTTAAGCTTGCCGGCGAAACTCTCAAAGTTCAGGCCCAGGCGGGAGAAAAAGAACTGGAAGGGAAAAAGAAGCTGATTGATCAAACCCTGCAAATAATGGCCGGTGAGATGGAAAAAGTAAAGGATCTGGTCAGAAACTTTGAGAAAGACCGGGAGCATAAGTTTGCTGAACTGGCTGCCCAGTTGAGAAATTCGGCTGAACAAACAGCCAGGCTGCAGGAAACTGCCGGCCAACTGCGGGCTGCCCTGGCCGATAAAAAAGCCCGCGGCCAGTGGGGCGAACGGATGGCTGAAGATATTTTAAACCTGACCGGATTTATTGAAGGGATAAATTATCTGAAGCAAAAAACGCTTGAAACTTCCGGCAACCGCCCCGA
The DNA here is from genome assembly GCA_020062745.1 of Deltaproteobacteria bacterium. Lineage (GTDB taxonomy): Bacteria > Bacillota > Desulfotomaculia > Desulfotomaculales > JAGUVT01 > JAGUVT01. Next base: position 50,491 of record JAGUVT010000033.1, on the reverse strand, counting down.
TTACACTTTCCTTTTGCCAAAAGACCGAAAAGTGAATATGGACGTAAAATTTCCCCTCGATAACTACCTGCGCTACCTGGAAACGGAAAGCAGGGACGCCCGGGAAGAATGTAAAAACCAGTTTTTAAAAGATGTAAGGGCCAGGATCAGGGAGGTGACTGGCCGAGATTACATCTGCCCGGAAGAAAAAACAGTTGATTACGTTATTGTTTTCATCCCCAATGAGCAAGTTTACTCTTTTATTCATGAAAACGACCGTGCCATCCTCGACGAGGCGCTAAAGAGCAAGGTAATTCTTTGTTCACCCGTCACCCTTTATGCCATCCTGGTCACTATCAGACAGGCTATGGATAATTTCAGCCTGGAACAGACAACCGCCGAAGTATTGTTGCTTCTTGCCGCTTTCAACAAACAGTGGGAAGCGTTTCTGAGAAGTTTTGAAAAAATGGGCAAAAAAATTGATGAGGCGCAAAAAGAGTTTAACCTGCTCAGCTCTACCAGACGTCTCCAACTCGAGCGCCCTCTCAAGCAAATTGAGGAACTCAGGCGGGAAAAAGGGATCACCGTTGGTTTATCACCGGAAGAACAAATAGCAGGAGACAGTAGTCAGTAATCATTAATCAGGAAAATAGTACAAAAAGGAGGCTAAAGAGGGTGCAAGAGGAACTGAAGAAAGCCATCGGAAAGGCAGCCGGCTTACTGCTTAAAGCCGGTTATGCTGTTGGTTTGACCGGCGCCGGGGTATCGGTGGAAAGCGGTATCAGGCCTTATCGCGGACCGGACGGTTTGTGGACGGAACACGGCGAACCGCCGCTGGACGGCTACCAGAGATTTTTGGCCGATCCGAAAGCATCGTGGGAAAAACTGGTCAACAGAGAGGCTTTTCCGCCTGGTTTTATCGAAACTCTGTTTAATGCCAAACCGAACCCCGGTCATTATGCCCTGGCCGAATTGGAGGAATGTGGCGTTTTAAAGTGCCTGATTACCCAGAACGTTGACAACCTGCACCGGGCTGCCGGCAGCAGGAACGTAGCGGAAATCCACGGTAATATAACTTTGCTCAGGTGCCTTAAGTGCAACTCGCGATTTCCTTTAGGGGAAATATCATTGGAAATACTGCCGCCGGCTTGCCCCAAATGTAACGGAGTGATAAAAACAGACGGGGTTTTGTTCGGGGAGCCCATCCCGGTTGATGTGCTTGATAAGTGCCGGGAAGAAGTAGGGCGGTGCGATTGTATTCTGTCGGTAGGCACTTCTGCTTTTGTTTTCCCGGCTGCCGGTTTCCCCCAGATGGTGAAAAGGAAGGGCGGCGTTTTGATTGAAGTCGATCCTTATAAAACAGCGCTTACCCCTTTGTGCGATGTCAGCCTGCGCGGCAAAAGCGGAGAAATTTTACCCGCCCTGGCCGGAGAAATTAAGGCCGGAATCCAAAAGTAATCATACATATCTCCGGCAATGAGGAGGAATGATAATTGCGGGGTGATTTAATGGGCCGCAAAAAGGACAATAGCCGGCTGCGCAGCAAGCGGAATTTGCGCCGGCTGAAGTGGGAAACTGCCAGAGAATTGGGCCTGGATGAATATCTGGCTAAAAAAAAAGGGGGATCTTCGTAAAAAGGGGCATCGTAATTGTTTGTAAAGTATCCCGTGAGCGATGTTGGCCTTCTTTTGTTAAATGCTGCACTCCTGGCCGGGTTCGAGCACGATAACTTCCACTTCCGGCACTTCCTTTTTGACTTGCTCCGTAAAAACTGACGCATCCTGTAGTAAAATGGGAAAAGTTTTGTAATGCATGGGAATTACTTTTTTTGCTCCCAGAAGCTTGACTGCTCTTACCGCCTGGTGCGGGTCCATGGTAAAGACGCCCCCAACAGGCAGCAGGGCCAGGTCGAGCGGGTAAAGCTCGCCCCAGGTCTTCATGCTCCGGAAGATGCTGGTATCACCGGCGTGGTAAATGGTGAACCCGTTTTCCAGCTTGATGATATAGCCGCACGGAGCCCCGGTTCCCGAGGAGTGAAAAGCCTGCGTCATGGTGACAGAGATGCCGTTGACCTCCGCTGTCCCGCCGATGTTCATGCCGAAGCCGTAATAGACAATATTTTCGGCCGCCACACCGGCTTCTTCTTTCAGGCGGTTGGCGGTTTCGACATTTGCAATCAGGGTGGCGCCCGTTTTTTTAACGATTTCGGCTGCGTTTCCGGCATGGTCGAAGTGGTCGTGGGTGACCAGCACCAGGTCGGCTTTGGCAATATCGTTGGCGCTGCATGGGGCCAGCGGGTTTCCCTCAAACCAGGGGTCGATGATAATTACCCTGCCGCTTTCGGCAGTAATCTGGAACCCGGCGTGACTCAGCCATTTAATTTTCGCGTTTGCCATTTAAACCCTCCTTTTGTATGCCTCTTTTTCCGTTTATCCCCCAATAATCAGTAAATGTCTTCTTATTGTCATTGCGAGGAGTGAAACGACGAAGCAATCTCAAAGGCAAGATTCGCAAGTATGGGATTGCTTCGCTTCGCTCGCAATGACAAAGAGTAATTTTCAGGATAGCTTATAAGCTGATTGCTGATAGCTAAATTAGAACCGGCCAGTACCGGCCGAGTATGCCGCTTACCGTACCGATTATTTCTTGTACGCGGGCAAACTGGCAGGTTTTGTTAACGAAATTGTCTTCTACACCGGGGAAGGGTCGGCCTTCCATCGCGCTGATTATGGCCAGCACACTTTTGCTCAACCCTTCCAGGCTGTAGCCTCCCTCCAGGGCGGCCACTGCCCTGCCGTTACAGCATTTCCCGGCAATTTCCAGCACCTGTTCAGTCATTTTACGGTAACCTCTTTCGGTCAGTGACATTCCGCCCAAAGGATCAAGATGATGGGCATCCTGACCGGCCGAGATCAGGACCAGCTCCGGCTGGTAGGAAAGGGCCACCGGCTGTAAAATCCGGCTGAAAACCTGTTCGTAACCTCTGTTGCCGGTACCGGCCGGGAGCGGGACGTTGATATTAAATCCTTTTCCGTCTTCTTCCCCGATGTTTTCCGGCCAGCCGGTGCCGGGGTAGATATAGCTGCGGTGGACGGAAAAGTAGAGCACGGCGGGATCGGAGTAAAACACCGCCTCGGTGCCGTTTCCGTGATGGACGTCCCAGTCCACTATCAACACCCGCTTCAACCCGTATTTTTGGATGGCATAACGGGCGCCGACGGCAACGTTGTTGAAAAAGCAAAAGCCCATTCCAGCCGCCGGCGTGGCATGATGACCCGGCGGACGTACCAGGGCAAAGGCGTTTTCGATCTTTCCGTCCATCAGCGCATCGATGGCGGCCAGCACGCCGCCGGCGGCAAGCAGGGCGGCCCGGTATGTTTCGGTCGAGCCGGCGGTATCTTCGGTAAAGGTGCCCCCGCCCCGTTCGGCAAAAGACCGTACCTTTTCAATGTAGCCGGGCGCATGCGCCATGCCGATTTCATCTATCGTGGCCGGCCGGGGCGCAATTTGCGTCAGCCGTTCATATATGCCGTCTTCTTGCAGCAGGTTTAAAATCCGGACCAAACGTTCGGCCCGCTCCGGGTGGGAACCGGTATCGTGTTGCAGGTAGAGCGGGTCGTAAACCAGTCCCGTCCTGTTCATCATCAAAACCCCCTGTAAACTATTTTTAATCATTACGGGTACATGATTGACAGATTTCAGTTATCGACCGTAAGCACAAATAGCCGCTGGTGGGTTTTTAATAACCCCTTAATGAGAATTCGACCCCTGTTGTTAAATACCTCCAGCGGCTTATGAAAATTCAGGCGCTGTTCACAGGAAGATTGCTTTTTGTTATAATTATCCCAGGGAAGATAATTATTCAGCAAAGAAACTTTTTAAAAAAGCTCATTTTTGTATGGCGGGCGGTTTCTTTTCCTAAGCAATACTTATAGGAATTCTCTGTGTTCTCTGTGGCTGATAATTTTCAATGGAGGGTGTTATGTCCGAAACCGGCTCTTATGCCGAAGTGATTGTTGATATTCCAGTCCGGGAAATGGATCATGTCTTCCATTACGCTGTTCCCGCCGGGATGAGGGAAGATATCTGCTTTGGCTGCTACGTGCTGGTTCCTCTCGGTGCGAGGCAGGTAAACGGGTATGTGGTCGGTTTTTCCGAACCCGCCCCGGATGTCAGGATTAAAGAGATCGTTGCCATTAAAGACAAAGAACCGGTATTTTCACCGGACCTGCTTGAGTTGGCCCGCTGGCTGGCGGAATATTACCTGAGCACCACCGCCAGGGCGCTGCAGTGGATTATCGCCCCGCGCCTGCGCATCCGGAACGGGAAAAAAAAGGCCGGGACAATGAGTCTCTGGCCGGGCATAACGGCTGAAGAAGCGGCCGTTTTCCTGTCGAAGCGTAAGCGTGCCCACCGGCAGGCGGCGGTTATGCGCCTGGCTCTGGCCTGTCCGGGCTTATCGCGCCGTGAGCTGGCGGCTGCGGCGGACGTTTCCTGCTCCACGGTAGACGCCCTGGTGGCCAGGGGCTGGCTAAAAAATGTCGAAAACCATGCGCACAAACGCCATTTTGCCGGCCTGCCGCAAACTTTCCAGTTGAATGATGAACAGGCGGCGGCTTTGCAAGAGATAGAGGCGGCCCTTTCCGGAAACAGGCCGGAAACCTTTCTCTTGCATGGTATAACCGGCAGCGGCAAGACGTCAGTCTACCTGGAGGCAATTGCCAGGGCGATGGAACTGGGCCGGCAGGCTATGGCCCTGGTCCCGGAGATAGCTTTGACTCCCCAGATGGTCCGGCTTTTTCAAGAGCGTTTCGGGGAGCGGGTAGCTTTGTTACATAGCAAATTGACCGACCGGGAAAGATATGATGAATGGCGGCGCATAGAAAGGGGTGAGGCGCCGGTTGTCCTGGGCACTCGCTCGGCGGTATTTGCGCCGCTGGCCGACCTCGGGCTGATTGTTATCGATGAGGAACACGAGACCTCTTATAAGCAGGAGGATCATTTGCGCTACCACGCCCGGGATGTTGCTGAAAAGAGGGCGAAGTTATCCGGTGCGGTACTGGTTTTGGGCAGCGCCACCCCATCGCTGGAATCTTATCATAAGGCTTTAGCCGGCGATTACCGGCTTTTAAAACTCGGCGGGAGGGTGGACGGACGTAAGCTTCCCGGGGTACGGGTGGTTGATTTGCGCCAAGAACTGCAGGAGGGAAACCGCGGTATTTTCAGCCGGGCCTTAAAAACTGCCATTGAAGAGCGCCTGGGCAAGGGGGAGCAGGCCATTCTTTTTTTGAACCGGCGCGGGTTTGCCACCTTTGTAGTTTGCCGGGAGTGCGGCCTGGTTTTAAAGTGCCCGCGCTGCGATATTTCCCTGACCTACCATATAAGCGGCCACCTGCGCTGCCATTACTGCAATTATGTTGAGACCTTGCCGGACTTTTGCCCGAAATGTAAAAGCCGGTATATCCGCCACTTTGGGGTCGGCACGCAGAAAGTAGAAGAAGAAGTGCGGTTGCTTTTTCCGCGAGCCCGCCTGCTGCGGATGGATAGTGACACCACCGCATACAAGAACGCTCACCGGGATATTCTGGCCAGGTTTTGTTCCGGTGAAGCCGATATCTTAATCGGCACCCAGATGATCGCCAAAGGGTTGGATATTCACCGGGTGACCCTGGTCGGGGTGATCAATGCCGATGCCACCCTGCATATGCCGGAGTTCCGGGCCGGCGAGCGCACCTTTCAGCTTTTAACTCAGGTCGCCGGCCGGGCCGGGCGGGGAGAATGGCCCGGGGAGGTGGTGGTTCAGACCTATTGCCCGGAACACTATTGTATTATTGCCGCCAGCAGTCATGACTATGAGCAGTTTTATGAAAGCGAAATAAAAATCCGCCGCTCCATGAACTATCCTCCTTTTACCAGGCTGGCGCGGGTGTTGCTGGCTCACGAACGCCAGGATTTGGTCAAACAGTGGGCGGCAATCCTGGCGGAACGCCTGCAGCAGGCAGCCGGCGAGCGGCAGGAAAGCGTGGATGTCCTGGGGCCGGCGCCGGCGCCTTTAAGCCGGCTTAAAGAAAAATACCGCTGGCAACTGATTTTAAGGGGAACTTTCGCTGATTCCTTGAGAGCAGTGATAAAAACCGGCCTGGACGGTTTTGAAAAGGTTGTTAAATCCCGCGACCTGCTGGTGCATGTAGATATCGACCCGTTAGGGATGTCATAGGGGGGAAGAATGTTGGCGGTTTACAAGATTGTTGAGATCGGCACCGGTATTTTGAAAGAAAAAGCCAGAGCGGTGCCGAAAATTACTCCCAATATCCATAAGTTACTGGATAACATGGCCGATACCATGTACGGCAGTAATGGGGTGGGCCTGGCCGCGCCCCAGATTGGGGTGTCTAAAAGGGTGGTCGTAGTGCATAGCAGGGAAGGATTAATTGAATTAATAAACCCGGAAATTGTTCACACGGCCGGAGAAGATGTGGACGTCGAGGGGTGTTTGAGTATTCCCGGTGTTTTTGGTGATGTCCGGAGGGCTTATACGGTAGAAGTAGTCGGCCTTAACCGTCAGGGAGAGACCGTTCAAATAGGAGCGGAAGGGTTTCTGGCCAGGATCTTGCAACACGAAATTGATCATCTGGAAGGCATTCTTTTTGTGGAAAAGGCTGCCAACATTAGAAAAAGCGAGAAAAATACCGCAGTAAACCGGGATGATTGAACATGCGCATCTTATTTATGGGCACCCCTGATTTTGCCGTTCCCTCCTTACAGGTGTTGTTAGGCGGTGATTACCGGGTGGTGGGGGTGGTTACCCGGCCGGACCGGCCGAAGGGAAGAGGCGGGAAGACCTTGCCCTCTCCAGTTAAGAAGGTTGCTGATGCTCATGGTTTGGCGGTATACCAGCCGGGCAGAATAGCGGAAATTATTGATTTCTGGCCGGATCTGTCCCCCCATCTGGTGGTAGTGGCGGCCTTCGGCCGGATCCTGCCGGCGGAAATCTTGCGCCTGCCGGCTTACGGGTGCGTTAATGTACATGCTTCCCTCCTGCCCCGCTACCGCGGCGCTGCGCCGATTCACCGGGCGGTAATGAATGGCGAAAAGGAGACCGGGATAACCACCATGTTCATGGATGAAGGGCTGGATACCGGCGATATGATCTTGCAGAAGGCGATACCGATTGGGGAAAAAGATAATGTGGGACTGGTTCATGATCGTTTGGCCGGTCTGGGAGCGCAGGTACTGGCGGAGACCCTGGCCCTGATTGAAGCAGGCCGGGCGCCGCGCATCCCGCAGGACGGACGCCTGGCCACCTATGCGCCGCCGCTTGACAGGGACGATGAGCTGATAAACTGGAATGGTTCGGCCCGCTCCGTCTACAACCATGTCCGGGGAATGGACCCCTGGCCGGGGGCGGCCGCCTTTTGGGGGGACAGGTTTTTAAAAATCTGGCGGGCGGAAATAGTTTCTGAAGACGGAAAGCAGGAAACGGCTGTTCCCGGCCAGGTGCTGTCGGCAAACCAGCGCTCCGGTGTCTTAATTCAGACCGGGCGGGGACAGGTCCGGGTTGTTGAACTGCAGTTGCAGGGGGCCCGCCGGATGACGGCAACTGCTTTTTTGCGGGGCAGGGTGATCGCCGAAGGCACTGTTTTGGGGAAGGCGCCATGCCAGAAATAACCGCCAGGGATATGGCCCTGCAGGTATTGAAGGCCGTGGAGGAGGAAGGGGCTTATGCCGGCCCGGCGCTTAACCGTGTTTTAGAAAAATACCGGCCCGCTAAACTCGACCGGGCCTTTGCCACGGAACTGGCTTACGGCGCATTGCGTTCCTTAAACACACTGGACTGGGTGCTCAGCCGTTTTTTAAAAAAGCCTCTTTCGGCCCAGACGGTTTGGGTGCGCAATATTTTGCGGCTCGGGGTTTACCAGTTGCTGTTCATGGACCGGGTGCCGCCGTCCGCTGCCTGCAATGAAGGAGCCGGACTGGCCAGGAAATACGGCCGGGGCGGAGCGGTTCAGTTTGTAAACGGGGTGCTGCGCAACGTCGCCCGCGGCATGAATGAAATCCGTTTCCCGGAGCGGACGGAAGACCTTGTTGCGCATATCTCCTTACGTTATTCCCATCCGTCCTGGCTGGTGGAACGGTGGCTGGATCAATTCGGGGAAGAGGGTACTATCCGGCTCTGTCAAGCCAATAACCAGCCGGCGCCGAATACGGCGCGCGCCAATACCCTGAAAATAACCAGGGCTGAACTGGCTGGCCGCCTGGCAGAAGAAGACCTGGCCGTTGCGGAGACGGCTTTTGCCCCGGAAGGCTTGATTATCGACGGTTTTCATTCTATAAAGCAATTATCTTTTTTTCAAGAAGGCTTATTTTTAATGCAGGACGAGGGTTCAATACTGGCCGGCCGCGCCCTGGCGCCCGCGCCGGGGACCAGGGTGCTGGACGCCTGCAGCGCGCCGGGGAGCAAAACCACTCACCTGGCCCAGTTGATGGGAAACCGTGGGGAAATTCTGGCGGCGGACATTCATCCCCACAAGCTGTCCCTGATTCAGGACAACTGCCGCCGACTGGGCGTCACAATAGTCAAGTGTTTGTCCGCCGACGCCCGGGACCTGCCTGGAGATTTCAAACACTGGGCCGACTACGCGCTGGTGGATGCTCCATGTTCCGGCCTGGGGGTTTTGCGCCGTCGTCCGGATGCCCGCTGGCGTTCCCGGGAACTGCCGGCGCTCGTCCGCCTGCAGGGCGAGATCCTGGACCGGGTTTCAGACTGCCTGCGCCCCGGCGGGGTACTGGTTTACAGCACCTGCACCATTAACCGGGAAGAAAACCACGACCAGGTAAGACGTTTTTTAAACCGGCGCCCGGAATTTGAGATGACGGATTTGCGCCGGTTTTTACCCGGATCGCTGGATTACGGCGAAGGTTGCCTGGCCCGCGGTTATATCCAGCTGCTGCCGCATATTCACGGTACGGACGGGTTTTTTATTGCCCGCCTGCAAAAAAAGGGATCGGATGTATAAACGGAGAATAATTATGTAGAAAAAAAAGGGAAAGATAAAGTTTGGGTGAATTCTATGGGCATGCTCTCCGGTTTGGAAGGCAACCTCGAAAAATATATTGAAGGTTTTTTTAAAGATAAATTCGGCGGGATAATCCAGCCGGTGGAAATTGCTAAAAAGCTGGGCCGGGCCATGCGCGATCAGCGGCGGGTAAGCGTCAGCAAAGTTTATGTGCCCAATGAATTTACCGTATATTTAAGCCCCGCGGACTGGGAAGCCGTATCCGGCTTTTCTGCTTTGCTGGCCAGAGAGCTGGGTGATTATGTAGAAAAAAAAGCCGGCGAAAAAGGTTTACCCTGACGGGGGCAGCGATGGTTTCGTTGGCCCGGGACGAAAAGCTGGCGCCGGGTAAGATACGGGTGGAAGCAGGGTTTGGGGAATTGGCGCCGGAAGAGTCCCGGCCGGAAACCGGCGTCGTGGAAACCACCGGAACTTTTGAACAAACCCGTCATTTTAAGGTTTTAAAAGAACCAAGCGCGGATCGACAAATTCCGGCAGTTGCTGTCCGGCTGGTGATTACGGCCGGACCGGAGCGGGGAAAGTCCTTTGTTTTGAAGGATTTTCCGGCCGTCTTCGGCAGGCAGGAAGACTGCGCCGTTGTTTTCAGCGACGGCAGCGTGTCCAGGCGTCATGCCAGGCTGGAACGGGAAGGAGACCGGTTTTTTCTGACCGATCTGCACAGCACCAACGGAACCAGGATAAACGGCGGTAAAATAGGCAGAAAAATGCTCCGGCCGGGAGACACCATTGCGCTGGGAACCACAGTTTGTACCTTTGAGGTGGAATAAGGGTGCCGGCGATAGTTTTGGTATTTTTGCGGTATTTTTTTCTCTTGCTGCTTTACCTTTTTATTTTTTACCTGGTACGCTGGATGGTCCGTGACCTGAAAGCCCTGGCGAAAGTTGGAGCCGCCGGGGAGGTTCCGGCAGTACCGGGCGGGCCCGCTTGCTTCAAGGACGGTGCGATAGTGGTGCTGGACGGCGCCGTTCCGGCCTTTAAACCGGGCGACGCCTTTGAGTTGGGCGCCGGGACGACGCTGGGCCGGAGCGGCGAGAGTGAAATAATTATTCCGGATGACTTTGTTTCCAAACATCACGCCAGGATAATAAGAAACAAAGACCGGTACTGGCTGGAGGATTTGGGCAGCGCAAACGGCACCTATATAAATGATACTCTGGTAAAACAACCGGTGGCCCTGTCGGAAGGGGACCGGATTAGAATCGGAAAGGTTATTTTTCAGTTTACGGGGTGGGGGCATGAGGTGGACCCAGGTAACTGACGTCGGGCTTACCCGTTTGATAAATGAGGACAGCCTGTGCGTATGCCCGGAAATAGAACTGTTTGCCGTGGCTGACGGCATGGGGGGCCATCAGGCCGGTGAAGTGGCCAGCCGGCTGGCGCTGCAGGTTATCGAGCAGGTGTTGAAAAAGCGTTTGCCCAAAACAAATGACCCGTCGCCGGAACTGCTTGACGCCGTAAAAGAAGCAAATGAAGCTGTTTTGCAGGCCGCCCGGCGCAAACCGGAATGGCGTGGTATGGGCACTACCGTTACCGTTTGTTTAAAACAGGATGAAGAATTGTTTTCTGCTCACGTAGGCGACAGCAGGGCCTACCTGATCCGGGAAGAGACTATTATTCAGTTGACCGAAGATCATACGCTTGTTCATGAACTGGTAAAAAACGGAGGGATCAGCCGGGAGCAGGCCTGTTTTCACCCGCAACGCAATGTTTTAACCAGGGCGTTGGGCGCCGAACCGGTTGTTGCGGTTGACCTGCGGCGGATCGGGATCATGCCGCGTGATCTGCTGTTGCTCTGTACCGACGGTTTAACTGCTTACTTGCGCAAAGAAGAGATTCTGGCCCTGTTGAAATCCGCTCCGGGTCTCGAAGAAGGCGCCGGAAATCTGTTAAGGGAGGCTTTGGATCGCGGCGGCGCCGACAATATAACCATTGTTCTGGTAGAATTTTAAAGGAGTTTTGTTATGGTTCACCTGCTGCGGCGACAGGAAAGGTATTTGCTTTTAATTGCCGGCGGCTACCTGTTGACCGGCGCGGTTATTCTTTACCCGGATATTTCGGCGGTAAACGCTCTCATCGCCGGGCTTACCGGTCTGTCCGTGCTGACGGCTTTTTTGCTGGTAAGCGTCTTCTGGCAGGCAAGTTGCTATTACGGTGACGGCTTTTTGTTACCTGTTACCGCCGTACTGGTTGCCACCGGCCTGATTTTTCTCTTTCGCCTGGATCCGGCAGCCGGTCTGCGTCAGCTTGTCTGGCTGGCGGCCGGGCTTGCGGCTCTGGTGCTGACTACCCGTCTGCTTGCCGATATGCGCTTTTTAAGTGACTATAAGTATATTTACGCCCTGGCGGGTGCGGTTTTTCTGATCTTGCCGATATTTTTCGGCGTCGAGCGGGGGGGCTCGAGGAGCTGGCTGGATTTTGGCATTTTTCAATTACAGCCGTCGGAGTTCGTAAAAATTCTGGTGATCTTGTTTTTAGCCGGTTTCCTGGCGGAAAACAGGGCTATTCTGGCTGTTGGGAGCAAAAGCCTGGGCTTTCTGGCCCTGCCCGGCCCGCAAGAGTGGGGGCCCTTGCTGGCGATGTGGGGTGTTTCCTTGATCTTGTTGATTTTTCAAAACGATCTCGGTACTGCGCTTATTTACTACGGCGCCTTTTTAGCCATGATTTACGTGGCTACGGCCCGGTTTTTTTATGTGTTGTCCGGCGCCGGATTGTTCCTGGGAGGGGCTTTGGCTTCTTACTTCCTGTTTGAGCATGTCCGGATGAGGATTGAGGTCTGGTTGAATCCCTGGCGTTTTCTTGATACCGCCGGCTACCAGGTAACCCAGTCCCTGTTTGCCCTCGGTTCCGGCGGCATGGCCGGCGCCGGCCTCGGGCAGGGCTACCCGGGCTTTATTCCGGCGGTGCATACGGATTTTATCTTTGCCGCCGTCGGTGAAGAGATGGGCTTGCTTGGGGGTATAGGGATAATCCTGCTTTTTGTTTCTTTCGTATTTCTGGGTATAAGGATTGCTTTAAGAGCGCGTGATGACTTTGCCGCTCTGCTGGCGGCCGGCCTGACTTCCCTGCTGGGCTTGCAGGCCTTTGTGATTATCGGCGGAGTGACCAGGCTTTTGCCCCTGACCGGGGTGACTCTTCCCTTTATCAGTTACGGCGGCAGTTCGCTGGTGGCCAATTTTATCTTGCTGGGGCTGTTGTTGAATGTTTCGCACGAGGCCGGTAAAAAGATATGAGACAGAATATTTTAAAAGTATGGTATTTGCTGCTTGGCTGTTTTCTGGCGCTGGTTTTCTATCTTTCTTATCTGCAAGTTGGCTGGGGGCCGGCTTTAGCCGCTCATCAGCGGAATCCGCGGCTGGCCGAGTACGAGGCAAAAATTAAGCGGGGCACTATTTATGACGCTAAAGGAGTGGTTCTGGCCGAAACCGGATTTGCCGGGGATAAGAGAATTTATCCCAGGGGGGCGGATTTTGCCCAGGTGGTCGGCTTTGTATCGGGCCGTTATGGGAGAACCGGCCTGGAATCGGCATATGACCGCTACCTGTTGGGGAAGGATGACCTCGGAAAATTTAAAAACACGTTTGACCGGCTTCTGGGTAAAGAGCAGACCGGCAACGACCTGGTGCTGACCCTTGATGCTGATTTGCAGAAGGCGGCTTTTGCGATGCTGGATGGTTACCGGGGCGCCGTAGTAGTTCTGGACCCCCGCAGCGGAGCGGTGCGGGTGCTGGCCTCGGCTCCTGCCTTCGACCCGAACCGGTTGGACGATAACTGGCCGCGTTTGCTTGAAAACGAGGCGAAACCATTGTTGAACCGGGCTGTTCAGGGGGCTTATCCGCCCGGGTCGACCTTTAAACTGGTCACTGCCGCCGGCGCCCTGGTAAATTTACCGGGGGTGGCGGAGCGGACTTTTAACTGTCCCGGTTACCTGGCGGTAGAAGGATATAAACTGAATGATACGGCTGTTCATGGTGAGGTTTATTTTGAGGAAGCGCTGGCTGTTTCCTGTAACACCACTTTTGCTGCTTTGGGTCTGGAACTGGGAACTGCTGATTTTTATCAGACGGCGCGTTCCTTCGGTTTGGGAAAGGAACCGCCTTTGGAACTGGCGGTAAGAACCAGCACCCTGGCCTTGCCGGGCCGGCTTAAAGGTACTGAGCTGGCCGGCAGCGCTATCGGACAGGGGGAAGTGCTGGTTACGCCGCTCCAGATGGCCCTGGCAACGGCAGGTATTGCCAATCGGGGTATAATTATGCGTCCTTACCTGGTAGAAAAGGTAAGGAGCGCTTCGGGCGAGTTGCTGCAGCAGGCTGCCCCTCAGCCCTGGCTGACGGCAACAACGCCGCCGGCGGCCGGGGTAATCCGGGAGGGTATGAAGGCCGCCGTGCAGTACGGTACGGCCAGGGCGGCCGCGGTTCCCGGCGTAGCCGTGGCCGGCAAAACCGGTTCGGCTCAGAATCCGCATGGAAAAACCCATGCTTGGTTTGTGGGTTTTGCCCCGGCGGAAGAACCGCAACTGGTGGTGGCGGTAGTGCTGGAAAACGCTGGCGCCGGCGGGGCTGTAGCCGCTCCGCTGGCTGCCGGACTGCTGAAAAGGGCGTTAGGAGTGAGATGATGATCGGTACGCTTTTGGGAAAACGCTATAAAATTCTGGAACAGCTTGGCGGAGGCGGCATGGCCGTTGTTTATAAAGGGCAGGATACCCTTTTGAACCGCCTGGTTACCATCAAGGTGCTGCGTTCCGAATTTACTTCCGATGAAGACTTCGTCAGTCGCTTCCGGCGGGAAGCGCAGGCCGTCGCCAGGCTCTCTCACCCCAACATAGTGAGCATTTACGATGTTGGTGAAGAGAATGAAACCTATTACCTGGTGATGGAATTTGTGGATGGGGACAATCTCAAGAACTTGATCAGAAAGCAGGGAACCGTTCCGGTTCTGCAGGCCCTAGAGTTCGCCGGACAGATTTGTGATGCCCTGGAGCATGCCCACGAGAACGGCATTGTGCACCGGGACATCAAACCTCATAATATATTAATTACCAGGAGCGGCCGGGCAAAACTTACCGATTTCGGCATTGCCAGGGAGTCCACAGCGGCTACCATGACCCAGACCGACGCTATCGTCGGCTCGGTGCATTACCTGTCACCCGAGCAGGCCCGCGGGGAAATGGCCGGTCCAACGTCGGATCTTTATTCCCTCGGGGTAGTGCTTTATGAAATGGTGACCGGCGTTCTTCCTTTTCATGGCGATACACCCGTCAGTATCGCTTTAAAGCATATTCAGACCAGTCCGGTGCCGCCTTCCAGTTTAAATCCGGCCGTATCACCGGATGTGGATAAGGTAATCGGCCGGGCTATGGCCAAAAAACCTGGCGACCGCTACCAGACAGCAGGCGAGATGAGGGCTGGTCTGAATGTTCTGCAAAACGGCTGGACGGCTGACGTTACGAGAGTAATTGGGCGCGATGAATTTGCTACCAGGTTGATGTCCGTAGGGAAAGAACTGACCTGGGTAAAAAAAGTGAAAAAACGTTCTTATAAATGGCTGTGGGCGGTATTGATTATGCTTATTCTTTTTGGCGGTGCGTTTGCCGCTCTGCAGTTGTATTTAAATGTGCCGGAAGTATCAGTGCCGCAAGTGGAAGGCAAGACTGAGGTTGACGCCAGGAATATATTGAAAAGTTACAGCCTGGAGCGGATCTCGGTTTCTTATGCCAACCATCCGACAGTACTCAAGGATCGTGTTATTTCACAGGAACCGCCGGCTGGTAACAAAGTTAAAGCAACCCGGCCGGTGGCACTGGTGGTCAGCCTGGGACCGGATTACCGTACTGTGCCCGATGTTGTCGGTCTTACGGAAGCTGAGGCCCGGCTGCTGATCGGACGCAACGAATTTGTTGTCAGCGAACCGGTGCAGCAGGACTATAGCAGTGAATATGCCGCCGGCATGGTAATGGCCCAGGAACCCAGGCCGAAAACTCAGGCTGCCAAGGGCAGCAAAATAGCGATAACCGTGAGCAAAGGCCCGCCGCCGGTTACCCATACCGTACCCGATTTAACCGGCCTGACGATAGAAAAAGCACGGGAGGAACTGTCAAAGATAAAACTGGTTTTAAGCGATGAAATCAGTAAAATACCCAGCAGAGATTATTTGCCCGGCCAGGTAGTCAAACAGGAGCCTAAACCGAAGGCGGAAGTGCAGGAAGGGACTGTGGTCCGGATCACAGTCAGCGACGGGCCCGGTCCGGCCAAACGGCTGGCCCGGATAGAAGCTCTGATACCGGCTGATCGAAATGATCATGAACTGAAGATTGTGGTAAAAGACGTGCGGGGAAGTACCGTAGCCCACGTTGACACGTATTCTTCAGGAGAAAGAGTGTTCAAGGAAGTGCCATACTACGGAAAGGCGACCATACAGGTTTTTATCGACAACAAACTGGCTGGTGAACAGACTTTTGGTTAGCGGGGATTTTCATGAAGGGTTTATAATCAAAGCTTACGGGGGTTATTATTACGTACGAGTCGGGCCGGACGTATGGGAATGTTCCCTGCGGGGCCGCCTGCGCCTGGAAAAGCAGCAGATTCTGGTGGGAGACCGGGTGCAGGTGCGTTGGCGGCACGGTCTGGCGGGCGTTATTGAAAAAGTTCTGCCCCGCCGGTCGGTTTTTTTCCGTCCTCCCATAGCCAACGTGGACCAGGCGGTAATTGTTTTTGCCTTTAAAGAGCCGGAGCCAAATCCCTGGTTGCTGGATCGCCTTTTGGTTCTGGCTGCAGCAGAAGGAGTAAGAATCCAGATCTGCTTTAACAAGCTGGACTTAAGCGACAGCGGCCGGGATCAATGGCTGTCACGCTACCGGCTGGCAGGTTACCAGGTTATAGCTACCAGTGCCAAAACCGGCGCCGGTATCGATGCCCTCGCCGGGGCGCTGGAACAACAGGTTTCGGTTTTTGCCGGCCCTTCCGGCGTCGGCAAGTCCAGCCTGTTGAATTTTATGCAACCCGGTCTGTCTCTACAGATAGGAGAAATAAGTGCAAAAATAAAGCGCGGCAGGCATACCACCAGGCATGTTGAACTGCTTCTCCTGGAAAACGGCGGCCTGGTAGCCGATACGCCCGGTTTTTCCAACTTAGATTTACCGTTGCTTAAACCCGAACAATTGTCTGATTTTTTTCCCGAAATGAACAGGTACCGCCCGGCCTGTCGTTTTGCCGGCTGCCTTCATTTTAAAGAGCCGGACTGTGCTGTAAAAGAAGCGGTGGACGACGGTGAAATTGATATCCTGCGTTACCAGAATTACCTGGGCTTTTTACAAGAATTGAAAGAAAAGAGGAGATCCTTTTGATTAAACTTGCTCCCTCCCTGTTGTCGGCTGATTTTGCCGCACTCCTGACGGATATTGAAAAAGCGGAGAGAGCCGGGGTGGAGTACCTGCACATTGATGTAATGGACGGCTGTTTTGTGCCCAATATCACCGTCGGACCGCCGGTGATCGAATCCCTGCGGACCAGGAGTTGTCTTTGTTTCGATGTTCATTTAATGATTGAAGAGCCGGACCGGTACGTGGAAAGATTTATTGCCGCCGGTGCCGATATAGTAACGGTACACGTTGAAGCCTGCCGGCACCTGCACCGGACCCTGTCCCACATAAAAGAGAAAGGGGCCCTGGCCGGGGTGGCTTTAAACCCGGCCACGCCGCCGGCCGCCGTGGAGCATGTTTTACATCTGGTTGACCTGGTGCTGGTGATGACGGTGAACCCCGGCTTCGGCGGCCAGGAATTTATTCCGGCAGTGCTGCCTAAAATCAGGCGGATTAAAAATATGCTTATGGAATGCGGAGTTGATGCTGAAATCCAGGTAGACGGGGGAGTCAATCCGGCGGTGGCGCCGGACATAATAGCCGCCGGCGGTACCGTGCTGGTGGCCGGCAAGGCTATTTTCGGTGCTCCCGACATTGCCCGGGCGGTAGAGGCACTGAGAAAATCAGTGGGCAGTGGGTAGAAAGAAGGAAATAAAAGCTCCTTGTTGACTTTTCTTTTTTACTGGATTCTGCCTTCTGACTTCTGAATTCTCTATGGCAAAATTTTCGTTGGGGGTGAGACGAGGTGGCGGTGTGGAAATGTGCGGAGTGCGGAGCGGCGCTGGAGGCCCGCTGCAAACCGGGCAAGTGTAAAAACTGCGGGGCGGCCAAGGACAAGCTGAACAAGGAGCCGAAAGAAATAAAAGGCAAAAAATAGCGGTCAAAAAAATTTGATAAAGTTTGTTTGCACGTGTATCATAAGATCAGAATACAGAAGTCAGAGTCCAGGAGCCAGTAGAAAAGAAAAGCACCTTTTCTTCTTTCTACTATCCTGCTACTATCCTGAAAATTAATTGCCCCTGTCTGTTAGCAATAACCAGGAGTGTGACAGAGAACCGTCCCCTGGCTCGTTACTGGCTCGTTATGATGAAAAGGTGGTCTTTCTCGGATTGATTACCGGTGACCGTGCTTTAGACCGGCACTATATGCAGATGGCGTTGGACCTGGCGGCCCGGGCGCGCGGCCGTACCAGCCCGAACCCGATGGTGGGAGCAGTGGTGGTCAGGGACGATCGGGTGATTGGCGAGGGCTACCATGCCCGTGCCGGTGAGCCCCATGCCGAAGTTCTGGCCTTGCACGCCGCCGGCGAAGCGTCCAGAAGCGCTACCCTGTACGTTAACCTGGAACCCTGCTGCCACCATGGACGCACCGGCCCCTGTACCGAACTGGTCATTTCAGCCGGAGTAAAAAGAGTAGTGGTAGCGATGAAAGACCCCAACCCGCTGGTGGCCGGCAGGGGAATTGAACGCCTGCGCGGGGCGGGGCTGGCGGTTACCGTCGGCGTACTGGCAGCGGAGGCAGCCGGGCTGAATGAAGTTTTTATCAAGTACATTACTACTAAAATGCCTTTTGTAGTGGCCAAGGCGGCTATGAGCCTGGACGGCAGGATTGCTACCCGCACGGGTAAATCCCGCTGGATTACCGGGCCGGCGGCCCGGTCTTACGGCCATCAGTTGCGGGACTGGTACGATGCCATTATGGTCGGAGCAGGCACCGTGCTGGCCGACGACCCGTTGCTGACCGCCCGCCTGCCGGACGGCGGCGGCCGGGACCCGGTGCGGATTGTTCTGGACAGTACGGCCCGTACCCCTTTGGAAGCAAGGGTACTCGGCCGGCATTCGGCAGCCCGGACAATTATTGTTGCTACCACAGCTGCTCCGGCCGAAAGGCTGGCTGCTTTAAGGCAGGCCGGGGCGCAGACGCTGGCGGCCGGCGACGGCCCGCGGGTGGATCTAAAAGAACTGATGAAAGAATTAGGCCGGCAGGGGATTACCAGCGTCCTCATCGAGGGAGGGGCCGAAGTGCACGGCTCGGCCCTGGCGGCCGGTATAGTGGATAAAGTAGTGTGGTTTGTGGCGCCGCGTATTATCGGCGGGCGGACTGCTCCCGGTCCGGTCGGCGGCGCCGGAGTAGACGAGCCCGATCAGGCGGTTTTATTGGAGCAGGTAACGGTCAACAGATTCGGAGCGGACATCTGTATCGAAGGTTATATTGCCGGCGGCGCGTTTCTCCAGTACCTTAACGATTGCTTTCAACGGAGTGGATTATGTTTACCGGTATAATTGAAGAACTGGGTATACTGCAAAAAATAAACCGGGGCGCCGATTCGGCGCAACTGGTTATCGGCGCCCGTAATATACTGGAAGATATGCGGGTGGGAGACAGCATTGCGGTTAATGGCGTCTGTCTGACGGCTACTGCTTTTTCCGACCGGGGCTTTACCGCCGATGTTATGGCCGAAACCCTTGCCAGAACCGATTTGGGCCGGCTAAAACCGGGTTCTTTTGTGAACCTGGAGCGGTCTCTGCGTTTGGGAGAACGGCTGGGCGGGCATCTGGTCAGCGGTCATATCGACGGCACCGGTACCATTGTGCGGCAGGAGAAGCATGATATCGCGGTTGTCGTAACCATTCAGGCGCCGGCGGCAGTAACCCGTTACCTGATCGAAAAGGGGTCGGTGGCCGTGGACGGCATCAGCCTGACGGTGGTGGAAGTTGCCGGCGGGCAGTTTTCAGTATCGCTGATTCCGCATACTGCCCGCAACACTACTTTAGGCCATAAAAAGATCGGCCATACGGTTAACCTGGAATCCGATATTATCGGCAAGTACGTGGAAAAGTTTCTGGGCGGCCGGCAGGAAACCGGAAGGGAATCGAAAATCACCCTGGATTTTCTGGCCGAGCACGGCTTTGCCTGATTCTTAAGCCGTCAGCAATCAGCTTTCAGTAAAATAAAGAGAAATCGATTCCCCAGGTTTTTGCTGACGGCTTATAGCTTATAGTTATTCTGAATTCTGGCTACTGACTCCTGAATTCTCTAAAATATTTCTCTGTGTCCTCTGTGGCTAAAATTTTTGGAAAGCGTGGCGAGAAATAATGAAATTCAGCACCATTGAAGAAGCAATTGAAGAAATCCGTCAGGGCAGGATGCTGGTGGCGGTGGATGACGAGGACCGGGAAAATGAAGGCGACCTGATTATGGCTGCCGAAAAGGTAACTCCGGAAGCAATAAACTTCATGGCCGGTCACGGGCGCGGCCTGATCTGCCTGCCTGTTATCGGCAAGCGTCTGGATGAACTGGAATTGCCCGACATGGTTCCCCATAATACCGATTCCCACAATACAGCTTTTACCATTTCGATAGACGCCAAAAATACCACTACCGGCATCTCCGCCCACGAACGGGCTGCTACCGTGCGGGCTGTGATCAATCCGGAAACCAGGCCGTCCGACCTGCGCCGTCCCGGCCACATTTTTCCTTTGAGGGCCAAAGAAGGGGGTGTTTTGAGACGGGCCGGCCATACTGAAGCAGCGGTAGATCTGGCCAGGCTGGCCGGTCTCTACCCGGCCGGTGTAATCTGTGAAATCATGAAGGAAGACGGCACCATGGCCCGGGTACCCGAGTTGATGCAGTTTGTTCAGAAGCATGACTTAAAAATCATCACCATTGCCGATCTGATTCAGTACCGGCGGCGTACCGAACGCCTGATCCGGCAGGTGGATACGGCCCGGCTGCCGACTAAATACGGCGAGTTTACTGCCGTAGCGTATGAAAGCATCCTGGACGGCAAAGGACACCTGGCGCTGGTCCGGGGCGCCCTGGATCAGATGGAGGCACCCCTGGTACGGGTACATTCCGAATGCCTGACCGGCGATGTTTTCAGTTCCACCCGCTGCGACTGCGGGGAACAACTGGCCCGGGCGATGAAAATGATCGCTGACGAAGGCACGGGGGTATTGCTTTACATGCGCCAGGAAGGGCGGGGGATCGGCTTATTGAATAAAATACGTGCCTACAAACTGCAGGATCAGGGTAAAGATACCGTTGAGGCCAACGAGGCGCTGGGCTTTGCCGCCGATCTCAGGGATTACGGCATCGGCGCCCAGATTCTGGCCGACCTGGGGCTGAAAAAAATTCGCTTGATGACCAACAACCCCCGTAAAATTGCCGGCCTGGAGGGTCACGGACTGCAGGTGGTGGAACGGGTTCCGATTGAAACCAGTCCGGGCATATGCAACAGTTTTTACCTTGCCACCAAGAAAAATAAGCTGGGTCACCTGCTTAATATCGGTGGTCAGTAGTCGGTTTATAGCTTATTGCAAAGGAGTGGTTGTACTTATGCCGAAACTGTTTGAGGGCCACCTGCTGGGCCAGGGCTTGCGCTTCGGCCTGGTGGCCGGCCGGTTTAACGAGTTTATTACCAACAAGCTGGTGAGCGGGGCTTTAGACGCCCTTAACCGGCACGGCGTGGCGGATCAGGATATCGCTGTTGCCTGGGTGCCGGGCTCTTTTGAGATTCCGCTGGCAGCCAAAAAAATGGTGGACACCCGCTGTTATGATGCGGTTATCTGCCTGGGCGCCGTAATACGCGGCTCCACCCCCCATTTTGATTACATTGCCGCCGAAGTGTCCAAAGGAATAGCTAAAATCGGCCTGGACAGCGGTGTTCCGGTTATATTCGGAGTAATTACCACCGAAACCATTGAACAGGCTATCGAACGCGCCGGCACCAAAGCCGGCAACAAGGGCTGGGACGCCGCCGTAACGGCCATTGAAATGGCCAACCTGCTCAAAAAATTTGAGGGCTAGCATGGAACAGATTAAATCGCTGGGAGAAGTGGCCGGAATAAAAATTTCTCCGGCGGGCAGGCTTTTTTCCGCCAGCAGTGAGGAGATTATCCGGGGTCTTACCACCGACATTTATTTTATCAAAACACGGGAAATATTGACGCACCTGGGTCTGCAGAAAACGCCCGTGACGGCGGAAATATTTGCCGGCCGGGCGGGGATTCTGGCCGGCGTGGAAGAGTGCAAGAATTTATTAGCCGGGCTGCCCGTGGAAATCTGGTCCCTGCCGGAAGGGGAGCCTTTTGCAGAAAAAGAAGTGGTAATGAGGCTGGCCGGGCCGTATGATGATTTCGGCATTTACGAGACGGCTGTTTTGGGCATCCTGGCCAGCTCCAGCGGGTGGGCCGCGGCGGCCCGTCGCTGCAAGGAGGCGGCGGGGTCGAAGCAGGTGATTTGTTTCGGGGCGCGCCACGTGCATCCGGCAGTGGCGCCGGTAATGGAACGGGCGGCGATTGCAGGCGGCGCGGACGGGGCCAGTTGCGTCCTGGGAGCCAAGCTTGCCGGCCGGGAGCCGGTGGGCACCGTGCCCCACGCCGTCATTTTGATTGTCGGCGACACTTTACCGGTGGCTCAGACCTACCAGCGGATAATGCCGCCCGACGCTCCCACCATCATCCTGGTGGACACCTTTAAGGACGAGGTGGAGGAATCGCTGCGGGTGGCCGCAGTTTTAAAAGAAAAACTGGCCGGTGTCCGCCTGGATACTCCCGGCGAGCGGGGCGGGGTAACGGCCGGCCTGGTCAGAGAACTGCGGGTGCGGTTGGATCAGGCGGGCTTTGCGCACGTGCAGATTCTGGTATCGGGCGGCCTGACCCCGGAACGCATTACCGGCCTGCTGGCCGCCGGCGCCGATGTGTTCGGCGTGGGCAGTTATATTTCCGGAGCGCCGCCGATTGACATGACCATGGATTTAAAAGAAGTAAACGGACGGCCTGTGGCCAAGCGCGGGCGCATACCCGGCCGCACGCCCAGCCCCCGCCTGCAGCAGGTAAAACATGAGACAACTTAAAACTATATAGCCCGTTTAACCCGGCCGCTCCTGATACAGGAAGTACATACGGAAACCTTCCTCGGCGCGCCGTTGAGAATGATTTTAATCCGCTGCAGATTGGGAACCCAAACCCGCTTGGTCCGGATATGCGAGTGGCTCAACTTGATTCCGACCGTTACCCCTTTGCCGCAAACGGCACATTTTCTGGCCATACTTACACCTCCGCGAATAAGCTGTCAGTTTTTCTACCGACTACCGACTACCGAATTGCCACCTGTCTATTCTAGCAGAAGTCCCGGTTTACCGCAAGCCGTTCTTGTTGTACAAAAGCAAATAATAAATATCAGCATCCGGCAAACGTTGTTATTTATACCGTATTTATGTTATATTACAGGGTAGCAAAAGGTGCTTTTAGCAATAGTAAGCTTATGAAAGGAGGATAATGTATGGACTGGAAGATTCATATTATAAGCACACCGGATGTGTTAAGGGGCAAGCCTCGTATTAAAGGGACCAGAATTCCAGTTAGTCTTGTTTTAGGGTATTTGGCAGCAGGAAAAGGCGTTGATGAAATCATAGAAGAATTTCCCGACCTCACTAAGGAACAAATTACTGCCTGCCTTAGTTATGCTCGTGAACTATCAGAATTTGAGGTCGCAGCCGCCGGAGGTTTTTAATGCATAATTCCGTGCGCTACCTGAAGATGGTCGGTCCCCGGCGGGCGGCGGCTTTGCAGAAGCTGGGCATCAACACGGTGGCGGACCTGCTTTACCACTTTCCCCGCCGCTACGACGACCGCAGCCGTTTGCTGCCGGTTTCCGCCTACGGCCAGGGGGAGACGGCCACCGTCCGGGGCACTGTCCTGGCCGGCCAGGATCTTAAACCCAGGCGCGGGCTGACCATTACCAAACTGGCCGTAAACGACGGTATGAATATTTTCTACGCCGTCTGGTACAACCAGCCCTATGTGAAGAAAAACCTGCCGCCCGGCGCGCCGGTGCTGCTGACCGGCAAAATAGAGAAAGGCTTCGGTGCCACCCAGTTAAAGGTGGAGGATTACGAACTGGACGACGGGGAAGACCGGCTGCTTCACGCCGGGCGAATCGTGCCCGTCTACCCGCTCACCGGGCAGTTGAACCAGCGCCTGCTCCGGTCGGTGGTGAAGGCGGCCCTGGACAGCATAGCGGGCCGGGTGGCGGAATTATTGCCGGCATCGCTGCTGGAAAACCACTCTCTGATGCCCCGGGAGCGGGCCCTGTTCCAGGCGCATTTTCCGGATACCATGGAAGATGCCGGACAGGCCAGGCGGCGCTTCATTTTTGAAGAGCTGTTTCTCTTCCAACTGCTTCTGGCCGCCCGCCGGCAGGGCGTGGAGCGGCAAAAGAAACCTTTCCATTACCGGGGCGGCGGCCTTCTGGTGAAACGTTTTCTGAAACAATTGCCGTATTCCCTGACGGCCGCCCAGGAAAGGGTGTGGGCCGAGATTTCCGGCGATATGGCAGAACCGGCTCCCATGTGCCGGCTTCTGCAGGGCGATGTCGGGTCGGGCAAAACGGTGATCTGCGCCCTGGCCCTGCTTAAGGCGGTGGACGGCGGCCTGCAGGGGGCGCTGATGGCGCCTACGGAAATCCTGGCCGAGCAGCACTACCTGAACTTAAAGAAGTCTTTTGCGGACTTGGGCGTGCCGGTTTGTTTGCTCACCGGCAGCACCCGCCGGCAGGAACGGGAAGAACTACTGGAGCAGGTGCGGGCCGGCGCGTGTCCGGTGGTGGTGGGCACCCATGCCCTGATTCAGGAAGGGGTGGCATTCAAAAACCTGGCCCTGGCCGTGATTGACGAGCAGCACCGCTTCGGCGTGCGCCAGCGGGCCGTGCTGCAGTATAAGGGCCGCCTGCCGGACACCCTGGTGATGACCGCCACCCCCATACCGCGCACCCTGGCCCTTACCCTTTACGGCGACCTGGACATTTCGGTGATTGACGAACTGCCGCCGGGCCGGCGGCCGGTAAAGACCTACGCGGTTTCGCGGCGGCAACTGGGGCGGGTGTACCGGTTGATTGAAGAACAGGTGGGGCAGGGGCGGCAGGCGTATATCGTCTGCCCCCTGGTGGAAGAATCGGAGAAGATGGACATCCAGGCCGCCGTGGAACTGGCGGCGTCTTTAAGCGAAAAAGAGCTTGAGAATTACCGGGTGGGCCTTCTGCACGGGCGTCTGAAGGCCGATGAGAAGGAAGCGGTAATGGCGGCGTTTCGCCGGAGGGAGATCGATGTTCTGGTGTCCACCACCGTCATCGAGGTGGGGGTGGATGTGCCAGGCGCCGCGGTGATGGTGATTTTAGACGCCGACCGCTTCGGCCTGGCCCAACTGCACCAGTTGCGGGGCCGGGTGGGGCGAAGCGCCCACCAGTCATACTGTATCCTGGTATCCAATCCCGGCACCGAAGAAGCGAAAGCCCGCCTGCTGGCCATGACCGGCACCGGCGACGGCTTCGCCCTGGCCGAAGAGGACTTACGCCTGCGCGGGCCGGGGGAATTCTGCGGCACCCGCCAGTCCGGCCTGCCCGACTTTAAAATAGCCGACCTCCTGCGGGACTGGGAGTTGCTCCATCTGGCCCGGGCCGAAGCGCAGCGTTGGGTGGAAGAAGACCGGTTTTTACAGAAGCCGGAAAGCCGGCTTTTAATGCCGGAAGCCGAAGCCCGCTTCGGCAAAGCCGAAAACTACCTCGGCGTCGGGTAGCTGAAAAAAATGATGCCGGTCGCATTATAACATCTGTCGGATACCCATGCAATGATTCTGGTTGTAATTTGAGGTAGTCGTTGTCACTTATGCCGTATTATGTTACTATAATTGATAAATGAATGCTGATTCTGCTTAAAAACATTAGCGTTTGGGGGTATGGTTTATGTTGAGGCGTTTTACGCTGGAATATTGGATTGACGATGGCTGGTATATCGGGAAGTTAAGAGAAATCCCCGGTGTGTTCAGCCAGGGCGAGTCCCTTCTAGAACTAAAAGAAAACATCCGGGATGCTTATCATTTGATGATTGAAGATGAGATTTTGCCGCACGTTGAAACTCAAGCGGAAGATATAGAGATAGAGGTATGAAGCGACGCGAACTGATCAAAGAACTGATGGATGCCGGTTGCTACTTGAGGCGCCACGGTAAAAGGCATGATCTGTATGTGAATCCTGAAAACGGGAAAAAGGCTCCTGTTCCCCGTCATACGGAGATCAAGCTTAAGCCTTTGCGCACTGATTAGAATACAATTGGGGCTTAAATAAGCTCCTGCACCTTTTTGGCCAGGTTTCGCCCCAACTGGCGGCAGGAATGCACTGCCAGCGCGTCTTCCGTCACATTCCGGCGCCAGCGGACGGCGCCGTTCTCCAGCCCGGCATACAGGCTGCCGGCGGCGCCCACGTTGTAGATCCCGCCTTCAGGCTCCCGGTCGTCCACTACAAACAGACCCTGCGCCTTCAAAAACCGCTCCAGGATCAAAAGCGTCATCTCCTGGCCGCCGTTGCGCAGCCCGGCGTGGGCCACGGCGGCCCCGATTTTTCCCTCCAAAAGGTTGGCGGTCATGTGCATCCAGCGGGTGCGGTCCATAAAAATCTTTAGAAGGCCGGTGACGTTGCCGAAATACACCGGGCTGCCCAGCACTATCCCCTGCGCCGCCAGCATTTTTTCCGCCAGCCGGGCCATGTCGTCGCCGGTGATGCGGCAGGCCGGCTGCTGCAGGCAGTGGTTGCAGGAAAGGCAGGGGCGGATGTTTAAGTCGGTGATCTCGATCAGTTCCGTTTCGATGCCCGCCGCCTCCACCTCCGCCAGCGCCAGGCGCAGCATGGCGGCGGTATTCTTCCCTTTGCGGTGGCTGCCGTTTAAAGCCAGTACTTTCATTTAATAATACCTCCGTTAAGTAATTGACAAACTTTATTTTATACCAAAACCGGCTTAAAAGCTATAAGCTATTAGACAATCATGCCTCACAAAAAAATTCCATCTGTTATTTATAAGAATTTTGCGATAAATGATAGACAAGCTCTAAAAAATATGGTACTGTAATGGAGAAAACGGGATGTTCGACGAGCTAGTGAATGTTTTCCGGCTTAAAATGGAAATTGAAATAAAAAAAAGGAACGGTGATAATGGCGGTTGAGGTATTGTTGAAGAACGGCAGGGGGGTTTTTATCGTGGCGGCAGTCGGCAACTTTAACCGGAAACGTTTTCTCATCGCCGCCGCCGGCGGTTTGCTGTGTTTGCTTGTCTTTTTTCTGATCCTGGCCGCCGCCGGCTTTGCCTTTCCCATAGCGAACATCGGCGGCGGCGTCGTCTACGCCGACCAGATCGTCGGCGACGGCTTTTTAATGGCCCTGACCACAAGCGACACTTCGCCTTCCTTAAATGACGTTTACGCCACCGGCGAATGGCCCGGCGGGACGAAAAAGGCCGACAGGTACCCGGTGCTGCTGGTGGTGTTGAAGAGGGCCGCCGCCACCAACCTGACCTTTGCCAAGGACATCAGGGGCTTGAGCACCATCGGCCTGCCTTTCGACGCCGTACGGTTCTGGATCCGGGGCGGCGACGGCGGCACCCCGGCCACCGGCGACTACCTTACCCTGAACATCACCGGCGTGGCGGCGAGAACCATTGACTTAAAGAAACTGGTAGTGGATGAAAACGGCCCGGCCGCGGCTTCCGGCGGGCTGCCTTACCCCTTCACCGACGACGGCGGCACCAATTATCTGCGCCACGGCAACCCGGTGATAAACAGCGTCTATATCAGCGCCGATCCGGACAACCTCTACACCGACGAATTGATCCTGACCGCCCCGCAGATCAATACGCATATGCTCTATGCGGGCGGTCTTTCCATTCCCAACATGCGCTTCCGTTTCATCATCGACCCGACGGAAAGCCGGGAAGTGCCTGAGAAAACCTCGAGCGAGTCCTTACCCGGCGACGACGTGTTCCCCATTCCCGGCGTCGGCGGCTTTGCCGTGGCTTCCTCCCGGGTGGTTGAATCGGTGTACTTCCAGCAGTACCCCGCCAGCGCCGACACTGCCGAGCAGGACACCTACGACATGGCCGGATTCGACTTTGCCGCCCCTGAATTTACTAACGATCTCATCTTCACCAGGGACGTGGACTACGGCAGCCCCATAAACAAGATCCGCCTGTGGATCAGGTCCGACGGGGCTACACCCGCTTCTTCCGCGGAAAACCTGACGATTCTGGCCAGCGGCCTGCGCGGTACCACTGTTCAAGGCAATGTTTATTATTCCGACAACTACGCCACAGTAGATCCGGTTTACCTCTATAACAGTTCGAATATTTTTGAAATGACCGACTTCCGCTTCAACGCCCACACCGTCACGGCCGACACCTTCACTTTACAGAAGGTGCGGATCAGGCTGGTGATCAATCCGTAGCAGTGGAAGGATAATTCTTTAATCATAAATTTTCTGAAAAATAGGACTTGACAAATTATCAGAAATATATTACGTTTTAATTGAACATTCGGATTCGAAGAAGTGCGGTTAGTATATGGGCGCCTTATACCGCACGGAGAAAGTGGTGCAACCGGCCGATGAATTGGTTTTGGTTGCGTTTTTTATTTAGCTGACTGATTACAAATGAAGAATCCGGGAGAAAGAATATGTTTTTTCCCTTCTATCGTTTGCTTGAAAGGGGTGATTAACAAAAAACCACTGACAGTATTTCCAGTTATGGGAACCGGGCAGACAAACGGGCAAAAGCAGATTAAAAGTAGATTAGATGATTAGATTGTGTTACCTTTTCTCTCACAGCTAACAGCTTTCAGCTAATAGCTGACAGCTAAAAAAAAGGAGGTAATGAGAATAATGACTCTAGTGGCGGGCAGTTATTTTCACCGCAAGCGTTTCATGATTTCTTTTCTCGCCGGCTTCCTGGTGCTGGCCATGATCATTGCCGCGTTCATCCTTTCGGGCATCGCCTTCGCCTTCCCGATTACCGGCATCGGCGGCTTCGACATTTACGCCGATCAGATCCTGGGCGGCGGCTTCCTGCTCGGTTTGACGACCAACGACACCAGCTACACGCTGAGTGATGTTTATGCGCAGTATTCGAATAGCGACTGGGGTGACGGCACGGAGAAGCAGGACACCTACCCGCTGGGCATCGTCACCTTGAAGGGCGCTGTGATCACCGACCTGACCCTGACCAAGGACATCCAGGGGCTGAGCGCCATCGCGCTACCCTTCGACAAGGTAAGAGTTTGGATCAAGGGCGGCGACCTGGGCACTCCCGTTACCGGCGGCTACCTGACCCTGAATATCGACGGCCTGGTGGCGGACGTTGCAGACTTCCACGGCCTGCTGGTCGACGAGCAGGGCCCGAGCCAGAACACCGGGCTGCCTCTGCCGTTTGGGCCCAAGACACCCGGGCAGACCGACACCAACTACCTGCGCCAGCCGCTGGCCAAGGGCGTAGACCTCGATCCGGGTACGCCTGGCAACCAGTCGACGGAAATCATTCCTGACGTCTACATCTCCGCCGACCCGGATGGTATTTATGCTGATGACGCGGGTTCTCTGACCGATAGCAGTTACGACATGAAGCTGACCAACGCGACCATCAACACCCATATGCTCTATGCGGGCAACATTTCCATCCCGGCCATGCGGCTGCGGATTATCGTCGACCCGACCGACACCGACGAGACTACGGAAATGCCTGCTAACACACCTCTGCCGGCGGATCCGCTTGACACTTTGCCGCAGAGCTAATCTTGCTTGAGACATGAATTAAGTTAAGCCCGTTTTATGTATTGCCCGGTTCCCTTTTTATTTAAACAATTATTTTTAAAAGAAGAGGTGTTTTGAAAGATATGTTCAGTCATAAGCAGCGGCCCACCGCCGCTGCTATTTTTACCTTCTTCGGCGGCGCGGCGATGCTCTGGGTCGGGGCGCAGATGCTGAAGCTCATTTTCTTTTCCAATACGGCCACCACCATGCTCGGCATGGCCATCGGCCTTCTGGTGTGGGTGCTGGCGCTGTTGCTCCTGTTTTACCCGCAGGCGCACACCGTGCTGGGCGTCTTCATCATCGCCCTGTCGGTCTTTTCCTTCGTCGGCGCCCTGGGCGGTTTAATTGTCGGCAGTGTGCTGGGCATTATCGGCGGCGCCCTGGCCATCGCCTGGCAGCCCCAGCCGGAAAAGAAAGTGGAGCTTACGGAGGAGGAAGCGCAAGTAGTGCAGGGCGAGCTGGCCGGACGGGGCAAAAGCCTGCCCGCCGCCTGGGCGCTGTGGCTCTTCACCGGCCTTGGCGGCGGCCACCGCTACTACACGGGCCACTACTGGCGGGCCGGCCTGATGTCTCTGTTCTTTGCGATCGCGGCGGGCTACCGCGTGCTGCTGATCGTGCGCCCGCAGCCGAAGGACATCATCATGCTTGTGCTGGCCCTGGGTGTTCCCCTTATTCTGATCATCTGGTGGCTGGTGGACGCCTTCCTGCTCCCGATGGCCGTTAAAGACGCCAACTTCCGCCTCGGCATCCTCTCCCTGAAGCAGATGCACACCGAAGGCGCCGTCGTCGAAACCGAAGCCGAAAGCGTCGGACTGTGACAGGGGACGGTTCTCTGTCACGCCTTTATTGTCATTGCGAGTACAGCGAAGCAATCTATAGGTAATCAGCCGTCATCGTTTATGATGATATAAGAAGCGGGAGCATTCCTCTCCCGCTTTTTTGTTTCTTTGACAGAATTAAATAAAATCAGTTTACCTGGCTTGCTGTTATGTTGTATTATATAGATAATTAGATATTCAGTACCACGCAGTTCTCAACTTTAGAAAGGAGGGTATTTATGATTATTGCTAAACAGCAAATTCTTGAACTGATAAAGGATTTGCCGGAGGAAGTAGACATCGATGAGGTTATGTACCGGCTTTATCTCAGGCAGAAAATCGAGGCTGCAGAAAAGGATGTTCGTGAGGGCCGACTTGTCTCACATGAGGAAGTAGTCAGGGAGACTTCTGAGTGGTTCGGAAAATAAAATGGACATTACGGGCACTCAACGATTTGCAGGAGATTTATTCATTTATAGCCAGGGATTCGATTCAATATGCCCGGATACAAGTCGAAAACATTCAAAGTGCAGTTTCAAAACTTACATATTTCCCACAAATGGGTCGTGTAGTGCCTGAGTTGTCCAATTTACTATATCGAGAGATTTTAGTAGGTAATTATCGGGTTATTTATAATTTTACAGAGGAGCAAAATCAGATATTAATAATGTTTGTAGGGCATGGGCGCCAGTTGCTTAAAGAAACACTTAGATGAAATGAAAGATATATACAAGCAACCCGGGAATACAACCCGGGCTTTGCTTTCACAGGGGTGTTTTGTAAAGTGATGGTTTGTGGTAAACTATAAATTAGCAGGATATGGCTTAATATTGTTTATCCGGAAGTAAAACGGGGATGACATTGATGATGTACCCTGAAAAGAGAGAAGATAAAAAATACAGCTACAAAGATTACTTGAACTGGCCTGATTCAGAAAGGTGGGAGTTGATAGGCGGAGTTGCCTATGGTATGGCTCCGGCGCCGTCCAGGAGGCATCAGAAAGTATTGGCGGCGCTGTTGAGCGAGTTTTATAATTTTTTAAAAGGCAAAGATTGTGAAGTCTACGGAGCTCCGTTTGATGTAAGGCTGCCCGAGGGAGATGAAAAGGATGAGGAGATAAAAACGGTCGTTCAACCGGATCTGGTTGTGGTCTGCGACAAGTCCAAGCTGGACGACAAAGGTTGCAAGGGCAGCCCGGATTTAGTCGTCGAAATTGTTTCTCCGTCAACGGCATCAATGGATTATATAGAGAAACTGGCTTTGTATGAAAGGCATGGAGTAAAGGAGTACTGGATAGTCCATCCGGCAGATGAAATTGTAATGGTCTATAAGCTGGCAGGGTACACTAAGTATGGAAGGGCTGAAATATATGCGCGGAATGATAAGGTAGGGGTGGGCGTTTTCGACGGACTGGAAATAAATTTAAAAGAAATTTTTACGGAATGAAACGGCTGGTGAAATTTGATATAGAAATACTACAAAAAGAATGGGGTAAATCCCCGCTCTTTTTTTGTTTATTCGGGGGCGGTTTGGATATTTAAGCAGGCAGGTAAATATTTATTGTAGCTGTTTTAAAGGATTGGGGCACACCAACAAGAGCGTCCCGGCATAAATTGTGATCAGTATATTGCCTGTGATAAGAAGAGGTATTTAATAGACATGTTCAGTCATGCGCAGCGGCCCGTCGCCGCTGCTGTTTTTACCCTTATCGGCGGTGCGGCGATGTTTCGGGTGGGAGCGCATATGTTGAATATGGGCATGGCCGTCGGCCTTTTGATGTGGGTGCTGGCTCTCCTGCTTCTATTTTACCCGCAGGCGCACACTGCGCTGGGCGTCTCTATCATGGTCCTGTCGGTTATTTCCTTTGCCGGTTCTCAGGGCGGCCTGATTGCGGGCGACGTGCTGGGGGTTGCAGGCGGCGCCCTGGCCGTCGCCTGGCAGTCCCGGCCGGAAAAGTTTGTGGAGCTTACGGAAGAAGAGGCAAAAGTGGTGCGGGGCGAGCTGGCCGTACGGGGCAGAAGCCTGCCCGGCGCCTGGGTGCTGTGGCTGTTTACCGGGCTTGGCGGCGGACACCGCTACTACCTTGGGCACTACTGGCGGGCCGGGCTGATGTCTTTGTTCTTTGCCGTCATGTTCATATCATCCCTGGTCAAATGGGTGCTTGTCTTCTGGTGGCTGGTTGATGCTTTTCTCGTTCCCATGGCCGTAAGGGACGCCAACTTTCGCTTGGGCATCAATGCCTTGTACCGGATGTACACCGAAGACCCCGTCGTGGAAACCGGGCGGGATGAGATTGAATCTACCTTCTGAACCGGTGACTGTCACCGGTTGGAGTATGGTTCACACAGTGCCGCTTCAACAAAAAACCCCCTTTGCGTTGGAGGGGGTTTAAACAACATGTGTCACTGTGTGTCTTAGCCGATGGGTTCGTCGAAGGCGGCTTTTTGCGGCTTGCCTTTGAGCCAGCGGGTGAAGCCGCGGAAAACTGTTTCCCGGTTCATTTCGGCGATGATGGAGACCAGCGGGATAAGTTTCGGGCATACCCGTTCGCAGTTCTGGGCGTTGCCGCAGTCCACGATACCACCGTCGCCGGCGACGGCGTCCAGCCGCTCTTCCTTGTTCATGGCCCCGGTGGGGTGGGTGTTGAAGAGTTTTGCCTGCGCTATGGCCGCCGGGCCGATGTAGGTGGTCCTGCTGTTGACGTTGGGGCAGGCTTCCATGCAGCAGCCGCAGGTCATGCAGGTGGCTATGGGATAGGCTTCGTCCCGCCTGGCGGGAGCTATCCTGGGTCCCGGCCCCAGGTCGTAGGTTCCGTCAATGGGAATCCAGCCCTGGATTTTTTTCAAGTTTTCAAACATTACGTTCCGGTCTACCATTAAATCCCTTACCACCGGAAACTTGGTTAAAGGCCTTAAAACTATCGGCTGTTTCAAGTCTTTGACCAGGGCGGCGCAGGCCTGCCTGGGCACCCCGTTTATAACCATGGTGCAGGCGCCGCAGACTTCTTCCAGACAGTTGCAGTCCCACACTACCGGAACGGTTTGCTGCCCTTTGGCGTTTACCGGGTTCTTTTGGATTTCCATAAGTATTGAGATCACATTCATATTGGTTTTCAGCGGGACTTTAAATTCTTCCCAATAGGATTTGGACTTCGGGCCGTCCTGGCGCTTTATTTTTACTAAAATTTCGCTCATGATCCTTGCTTTTCGCCTCCTCCTGACCAATTATTTTTCTTCTGCCGTCGCTGCTGCTTCTTTTTTCTCTTCTTTTTCTTCTTCTTTCATGACCTCGTCTTTACGCACGTCGTAACGCCTCACCCTGGGCTTGATTAAAGACAGGTCTATGTCTTCCAGGCTGAACTCCGGCCCGTCCGGCGTCCATTTGGCCTTGATTGTTTTCAGCCAGTTTTCGTCGTCCCGGTCGGGGTATTCGGGCATATAGTGGGCTCCCCGGCTTTCCTTGCGCAGCAGGGCGCCCCCGGTAATGGCCCGGGAGAGTTCGAACATGTTCCACAAATGCCGGATGAACACGGCCGTCCGGTTGGACCAGCCGCCGGTGTCGCAGACGCCGATATTCTTGTAGCGCGCCATTAATTCCTGGATTTTTTCGTCTGTTTCTTTCATTGTTTTTTCATAGCGGATTACGGTTACGTTATTGGTCATGTATTCATTTAAAATGTCTTTTAGTTTGTAGGGGTTTTCCGTGCCGTTCAGTTGGTAAATCTTGTCCGCCTTTTCTTTCTGGCGGGCCACTTCGGCCTCGAAGATCTTGCCGGAGACATCGGCGGTGTTTTTCTTCAGCTTTTTCCCGTATTCCAGCACCTTGTCGCCGGCCACCATGCCGCCGTACAGGCAGGAGATCAGCGAATTCGCCCCCAGCCGGTTGGCGCCGTGATACTGGTATTCGCATTCACCGGCGGCGAAGAGACCCGGGATGTTGGTCATCTGGTCGTAGTCCACCCACATGCCGCCCATGGTGTAGTGCATGGCCGGGAAGACCTTCATCGGTACTTTTGTCGGTTCTTCGCCGGCAAACTTGCGGTAGATTTCCAGTACACCGTGCTGTCTTTTCTCGATCCATTCCGGGTCCAAATGGGTGACATCCAGGTAAACCATGTCTTTACCGTCGAGGCCCATCTTCAGTTCCCGGCACACTTTGTAAATACCCCTGCTGGCCACGTCCCGGGAAACCAGGTTGCCGTAGGCGGGGTACCATTCTTCCATAAAGTACCAGGGCTTGCCGTCTTTGGGGACCCACAGGCGGCCGCCGTCGCCGCGCACTCCTTCTGAAATCAGCCGGCATTTATCATCGCCGGGAATGGAAGTGGGGTGGACTTGAATCATCTCCGGGTTAGCGTAGTAAACCCCCTGCTGGTAAAGGGAGCTGAGCGGGCTGCCGGTGTTGATCACGGAGTTGGTGGTTCTGCCGAAGATGGCTCCGATGCCGCCGGTGCACATGATCACCGCGTCGGAGGGGAAAGCCCTTATTTCCATTGTTTTCATGTCCTGAGCCACGCAGCCGCGGCAGGTGCCGTCCTCGTCGACTACGGCCGAAAGGAAGTCCCACTCTTCATATTTTTTCACTTTGCCTTCCACTTCCCAGCGCCGCACCTGCTCATCCAGACCGTAGAGCAACTGCTGGCCGGTGGTGCTGCCGGAAAAGGCGGTGCGGTGCACCAGGGTACCGCCGAAACGGCGAAAGTCCAGCAGTCCTTCGCCGGTGCGGGTAAACATGACTCCCATGCGGTCCATTAGATAAATGATTTTCGGGGCGGCCTCGCACATGCCCAGCACCGGCGGCTGGTTGGCCAGGTAATCTCCGCCCAGCAGAGTGTCGTCAAAATGGTTCCAGGGGGAATCGCCTTCCCCCTTGGTGTTTACGGCGCCGTTAATCCCGCCTTGAGCGCAAACGGAGTGCGACCGTTTTACCGGAACAAAAGAAATCAGATCAACATCTGCTCCTTTTTCACAGGCTCTTATGGTAGCCAGCAAGCCGGCCAGGCCGCCGCCGACAATAACAATTTTCATTCACTTACCTCCTTACCTGCTTTTTCCTGAAAGTTAGCGGATAAAAGCGTATACGCTATTAATACCGGCTATGCCCAGAAGTATGAATATTACGGTACAGACGTACAGGGTTAAACGCTGCGATTCCGGACCGATGGTAATCCCCCAGGTGACCAGGAAGGACCACAGGCCGTTGCTGAAGTGATAGACTGCGGCCAGCAGGCCGATTATGTAGAAGGTCAGATAAAGGGGATTGGCAAGCCACGCCTGTACCGTCAGGAAGGTCATTTCCGTGCCAGTGAAGACTCTGACGATGCGCAGCACCCAGACGTGCCAGACCACGAAGATTAAGGTGATTACAGCGGTAAGACGCTGCAGGTAGAACATCCAATTGCGGAAATAGTAATACTGGAATATGCTGGTTTTTGTTACGTAAGTTACCCATAGCCCGTATAAGGCATGGAAGGCGATTGGCACGCCGATTAAGAGAATTTCCAGGTAAACGAGGCCGGGTATGTTGTTCACGAAGCCTACCGCCCGGTTATAAGCCGCTTCCCCCCTCAAGGCAAAGGAATTAATGAATAAATGCATCAGCAGAAAGATACCGACCGGGAAAATTCCGGCAAATGAGTGTAACCTGCGTACCAGGTAATGATATGTTTGAGACATTCTTTATCTCCTTTTTTTAAAAATTTTTTTCTACCCGATCGACCTGACGGGAATTTTTGTTAAAACTATCACATAATAAAAAATGTTGTTCCTCCCCCCTTAATTTAAGGTTTTAAGCCTGTACCGCCCCCTTTGTCAGTTATGCTAAAAAATAGTAATTTGTTGATTAGTTGGGAATTATTTAGTTGACTGCTGGCTGCTTTTTATTAATCAGTTTAATATATATTTAGACTTTTGTAAACATTATAAAAAGTATTTTTTAAGACTGTTGATAAGGGAATATGTTCTAGCATAAACTTTTTTGCCGGTGCTCATACTAGCGTCAAGGATATAAAAGGAGGTGAAATTAAATGGCGCAAGGTCAAAGGACTAACCAGGTTTTAATTCCCCAGGCACGCCAGGCCCTTGATGCCTTCAAATGGGAAACTGCCCGGGAACTGGGTATCTCTGTCCCTCAGGGCAGTTACATGGGAGACCTTCCTTCCCGTGTGAATGGATCTATCGGGGGAAACATGGTAAAAAAGATGATTGCTGCTTACGAGCAAAGCCTGGCGCAGGGAAGTATTCCAAAGTAACCGATGTTAATACCAATCCTTAAAAATGCTGCTTTTGAGTTTACCAAGATTGGTCAACCCCGCTTCCAGCAAGCGGAGAGTTTTCTCCGCTTGTCCCCTTGTCAATTCAGGTAATTGTTATAGTCCTCCAGTTTGATGGAAGGATGCAGGGCCATTGATATCCCGCCGGCAATAATTCTGGCAGTGTGCATGATCAGGGTATCAATTTCTTTAGGAGTAACCATTAAGTTTCCGGCGAACGGCTGCAGCACTTCTTCGATTGCCGGGCGGATGAACTCCGGGCTCAAATTATCATAGTCCTGATGTTTTAAATGAGAGAGAGTTTTTAACTGCTCCCGGAAACGGTCGATTGTGTCCTGGGCAATCACGGCTGCGTGCACTACGGTCGGGACTCCGATGGCAATAACCGGCACGCCCATGCTCTCCTGATTAATTCCGGTCCGCTGGTTGCCCGTGCCGGAGCCGGGGCTGATGCCGGTGTCGGCGATTTGAATGGTGGTGGCAATGCGGCCAACGTTGCGGGCGGCCAGCGAATCGATAGCAATGACCAGGTCCGGCCGGGTTTTTTCAATCACTCCCTTGATGATTTCTGCTGTTTCGATACCGGTAATGCCCAACACGCCCGGCGCCAGGGCGCTGACCGGGCGCATTCCTTCTTTTAATTCCTGCGGTGCGTACTGGAAAAGGTGGCGGGTGACCATGCTGTAATCGATTACCCTCGGCCCCAGGGCATCCGGCGTGGCGTGCCAGTTTCCCAATCCGATCAGCAAAACAGCGGCCTCCCCGGACAGGTGCAGCAGTGAGGCGAGTTTTTCGGCCAGGATTGCGGCGACCTGCTGTTGGGCCGGGCGGTTGTTTTCCCTGATCACGGGCGCTTCAATGGTGATATAGTTCCCGGGCGGCTTGCCCATTGTTTTCTCGGCTGCCTGATCTACTATGGAGACGGTGGTTACTGAGGCATGGGGGCGGCTTTCCCGGTTGACGATAACGCCGGGTATTTCCCGGCCGGTTTCACCGCGGACAATTTCCTGAGCTTCTAAAGCCAGGTCCAAGTTTATGCCAAATGTGCGGTATAGTTCTAGAAGCAATTCCTTTTTACGCCTCCCGGAAAAGAAAGAAGTCAGTAGTCAGTAGTCAGAAGAAGTGAAGACGAAAACTTTATCTTTCCAGTTTCTTTTCTACTGGTTCCTGGATTCTGACTTCTGTATTCTTCACATAAATTAGGTTGTCCTCTGGTTGCGGGTTTATACAGAATATTTGTGAAAAAAAATCGATTTTTTGGATGTCGTGTGTTATAATATTGCAAGTGTAGTGGGAGGTACGGCAATTTGCGGGTAATTGCTGGCATTGCCGGGAGAAGAAGACTTAAAGTGCCTTCCGGCGGGGCTGTCCGCCCTACTGCCGGCCGCGTAAAAGAAGCTCTTTTTAACATTCTGGCCGACCGGGTGCCGGGCAGTTTGTTTTTAGATTTATTTGCCGGAAGCGGCGGTATTGGCATTGAAGCCTTAAGCCGGGGGGCTTTAAAGGTAGTTTTTATCGAAAAAAATTTTCACCATATGCGCTTGCTTAACAACAACCTTAGAAATATCGGTTTTACGGAAAAGGCCGTGCTGATCAACCGGGATGTATTGAAGTCCCTGCCTTTTTTGCAAGATGACTGCTTTGATCTGGTTTTTATGGACCCGCCTTATGACAGGGGATTTGAGAACAGTACGCTGAGTGCTGTAGCTCGCTATAATTTAGTAAGGCCGGATGGAATGGTGGTGGTAGAAAGCAGTAAGTATACGGTACTGCCTCCGGAAGTGGCCTGCTTGGGGCTTGTCCGGCAGGAAAGGTATGGGGATACGTTGCTTTCTTTTTATGAAAATAAAAAATGACTACCGAATACCGACTACTGACTGGAGGAGGAGAATTTTGCGGACGGTCATCTGCCCCGGTAGTTTTGACCCGGTTACCAACGGACACCTGGATATTATCGGGCGGGCCGCTCATATTTTTGACAAGGTTATTGTGGCGGTTTCCCGTAATCCCGTTAAACAGCCTCTTTTTACCATCCAGGAGCGGGTGGATATTTTGAAGGGAGTGCTGGCCGGGTATCCCAATGTTGAGGTTGATTCTTTTTCCGGTTTAACCGTTAACTATGCTGTTGAGCGGAAGGCACAGGCTATTATGAAGGGCTTGCGGGTAATTTCCGACTTTGAAAATGAATTCCGGATGGCCCTTACCAATAAAAAGCTGGTCTGTGAAGTGGAAACAGTTTTTTTAATGACCAAGGCGGAATTATCGTTTATCAGTTCCAGTGCGGTAAAGGAGGTGGCCTCTTACGGCGGCTGCGTGCGGGAATTAGTGCCGCCGCTGGTGGAGCAGAAGTTGAAAGAGAAATTTAAAGACTACCGGGTGTTTGAGGAGGGATAGAATTAAGTTGGATCTTTTAAGTTTACTTAATGAGATGGAAGAACTGATTGAAAATTGTGCCAGGATTCCGATGACCAGAAAGGTGCTGGTAGATGAGGACCGTCTGCTCGATTTTATGGATCGCATTCGGACAACCATGCCCGATGAGATTCGTCAGGCCAAGTGGATTATTCAGGAGCGGGAAAAGGTAATAGCTGATTCCAAGCGGGAAGCGGAGCGCGTCTTAGAGGACGCTCAGAAAGAAATAGAGAAACAGGCCGAAGAAAGTGAAGTGGCCCGTCAGGCTCGAATGGTGGCGGAAGAAATTATTAATAAGGCTAAAACAATAGCCCAGGAGATACGGGACGGAGCACGGGCTTATGCTGACGATGTATTAAAAAGCCTGGCCGAGAACACTGCCAGGGTAATGGAGCAAATCCAGCAAGGCCGTGACGAACTGAAAGAAATGAAGTAATTTACGGCAATGACTTGAGGATACTGCGCCAGTCGCAGTATTTTTCAATATTTTCTACCGTTAATTTGATTGCCCGTTCGTCAGCGGCTCTGATCCGGCGGGTGACTGACGCCAGTTTTTCGATAGTGGAATAAGTATCATTATGAACCAGGATTACCGGGATATTTTTTTCGTCGGCACGAGATATTACTTTGACATCGGGATAGAGTCCGCCGGTTAAAATTAAGGCTGAAGTGCTGGTCTCCAGGGCGGCCATGGCTACCTCCGACCGGTCGCCGCCGGTGATTACCGCCTTATTGGGGGATCGTCTGAAATAAACCAGGGCGCTTTCAATGGTCATGGCTCCGATAACCACGTTTTCGACAATGCGGTCCAGCTTTTCCGCTCCGGCCAGGATTTCACCCCCCAGCGCTTCTAAGTATTCTTTAACTGTGGGGGCGGTTATTTCCGGATGAGCAGGAATTATACCCAGGGTCCGGTAGCCGTGCCCGGCTAAGACAGGCTGGTAGATGCCTTCCGTTTTGGCCAGCAGCGGGCGCGGTACATTAGAAAAAATATTTCCCGCCAGGGGTACTTTTTTGTACTCAAGGTAGCGGTTGAAAAAAATCGTCTGGTCCAGGCTGAAGTCGTTTTCAATACGCACCATGAAAATGGCTGTAGAACCAAATTCGTGGGCCAGGCTGACGGCGTCCAGCCCGAGGCATCCCATCAGGTGGGGGGAACTGGTTCCGCCGATGATTAAGATTTCTACTCCAGAGGCGATTTTTTCATGCGCTTCCCGGATATCTTTCAGGTATTCATGGTTGTGCCTGTGCCAGGAGAGGTAAGACGGTCCGATGGAAAAAGGAACAATGGTATCCAGAGAGTGCTCCATCTGTAAAACTTTTTGCATCAGAAGGGCATCCTCGTCGGCGCCGGCGGCGCCTCCTGCTTTGTTGCTTACCGGTTTAAAGTAGGCGACGGTAAAGCCTTCCTGTTTAAACTTTAAAGCCAGTCCCAGGGCAATGCTGGTTTTGCCGCTTCCGGCCGTTCCCATGATATAAAGACTTTTCAATGTTATCCACCTCACTCTATGGTTATTTTAAGGTCCAGGGCGCAAACCCCGCTGTTATAGGCAAACAAGGGATTAATGTCCATTTCGGCCATTTCCGGAAAGTCTGTGGCCAGGCTGGCTACCCGGCCAATTACTTCGACAATGGCGTTTATGTCGGCTGGTTTTTCCCCCCGATAGCCGCGGAGCAGGGTAAAGGCCTTCGTTTCAGCAATCATATCTTTGATTTCCTGTTTCGTTAGACGGTGGGCCAGACGGAAGGACACGTCTTTTATCAGGTTTACGTAAATTCCGCCCAGACCGAAGGCAATCAACGGCCCGAACTGGACGTCCCTGCTCATTCCAATGATTAACTCGATCCCTTTGGGCATCATTTTCTGTACTTCTATGCCGTATACTGCCGCCTGGGGCATGTAGCGGTGAACGTTTTCCATGATCTCAATAAAACCGGCAATTACTTTGTCCGGCGTATCCAGCCCCATCTTAACCCCGCCCAGATCTGTTTTATGCAATATTTTTGGCGAGGCTACTTTCAGCACCACCGGATAACCGATGGTTTCTGCTTTTGCCGCCGCCTCTTCCGGTTGGGTGGCCAAAACGGTATGAGCGGCGTGGATTCCGTATGCCGCAGCAACTTTTGCCGCTTCGCTGCCCAGCAGCACCAGGCGGTTATCTTTTTTTACCCGCGTGAAAATCGATTGTACTGTTTTTCTATCCACGTCATTGAAATGAAATATTTCCGGGCTGGCCGGGCGGGTCCTGAGGCGGGCGTAGTCTACCAGACCGCTGATGGAGGTAATGGCCGGTTCCGGAAAAGTAAAACAGGGAACACCGGATTGGGTAAGCAGGCGGGTTCCTTCCGCCAGTTTTGCTCCGCCCATAAAGGCAGCCAGCATGGGCTTGTCCGGTTGGACCTGGTGCATTTCAATCATGGCCCGGGCCGTTTCTAACGGTCTGGTTACCGCTGTAGGGCAAACCAGTACCACGACGCTGTCGACGTTTTCGTCGGCCAGCACACTGGCCAGGGCAAAGCGGTACCGGTCCGGTCCGGCGTCTCCCAGTACGTCCACCGGGTTGTAAATGTTTGCTTCAGCCGGCAGATGACCATGCAGGGCGGTGATAGTTTCTTTTTTGAAGCGGGCCATTTGTAAATGCTTTGATTCAACCGCGTCGGTAGCCATAATGCCCGGCCCGCCGGAGTTGGTCACGATGGCTACCCTTCCCTCGCCTGGAACCGGCTGGCTGGCGAAGGCCACGGCCAGATCGAATAGTTCACTCATGCTTCGGGCCCGGATCAGCCCGCACTGGCGAAAGGCGGTTTCGTAAGCCAGGTCGCTGCCGGCCAGGGCGCCGGTGTGTGAAGAAGCCGCCCTGGCCCGGCCTGGCTGGTACCGGACTTGAGGATGATAACCGGTTTTTTATGTGCGGCCTGACCGGCTGCCTCCAGGAAATGGCGGCCGTTTTCAACATCTTCAATATAGCATAAGATTACTTTAGTATTGGGGTCTGCAGCAGCGTTTTCGATAAAATGAGTTTCGGTCAGGTCGGCTTTGTTGCCCAGGCTGACAAATTTACTGAAGCCGATCCCGGCCGCATGGCTCCAGTCCAGGATGGCCAGCACCATGGCGCCGCTTTGAGAGATAAAGGCAATTTCTCCTTGGAGCGGGAAACCGGCGGCAAAAGAGGCGTTGATCGGTATATGGGTATCCATGAACCCGACGCAGTTTGGTCCCAGCATGCGCATGTTATACCGCCGGCAGATTTCCACCAGGCGGCGCTCCAGTTCCAGACCATGTTTGCCGGTTTCCTTAAAACCGGCGCTGATTACCGTCAGAAATTTTACCCCGCTCTTGCCGCATTCTTCTGCTGCGGCCAGGACTTTTGCCGCCGGCACGGAAATTATGGCCTGGTCTACCGGTTCCGGAACGGCCCCTATATTTTGGTAGCAGGGCAGGCCTTCGATTTCTGTTTCTTTTGGGTTGACCGGGAAAACTCTGCCCGGATAAAGGTGGCCCAGGATATTTTTTACGATAGCATTGCCGATTTTACCGGGTGACCGGGAGGCGCCAATAACGGCAACTGCTTTAGGGCGGAAAAAACCGGCCAATGCGTTCAAGTTTTGTTCACCTTCCTTGCGTCTTAGAATTTCCAGATGCAGGGCAAGATTATTCAAAACGATCATATCACAGGAGGCCGGTTCGGGCAATTATTTACCATATTTATCTGGGTACGCGCCAGAAGTAGAGTCTTAAGCTGTTGAATGAATGCATAGTTATGGCCAGGAGAATGATGGCGCCCAGGGCGATGAGGAAGTGGAGGCAAAGCTGCAGGCTGGTCAGGGTGTAGCTGGCAGCAAGCAGTGAAATGGAAGGGGCCAGGGCAGGTTGGGCCGGTTCGGCCAGGGGGAAAGCAA
The DNA here is from genome assembly GCA_020062745.1 of Deltaproteobacteria bacterium. Classification (GTDB taxonomy): domain Bacteria; phylum Bacillota; class Desulfotomaculia; order Desulfotomaculales; family JAGUVT01; genus JAGUVT01. Next base: position 8,056 of record JAGUVT010000033.1, on the reverse strand, counting down.
ATTTACAGAAGAGGAAGGTGTATAGCCCGGCCAGAATAGTGTGGATGATCCGGGCGATTACGTAAGGGAACATCCTGATGTCAGTATCGGCAATCATGTTGGCAGCCTGGGCGTGTACCGATAAGCCGCTCCAGGCCAGGATCATTCCCACGGCGGTTACCTGCTGAATTAAGGGAACCGCTGCTTCGCTGGCCTGTTTACTTCCGATGGTCATTTCAAAAAAACCGCTGCTTAAAGCAGGCAAGATGGCCGGGTCAAAACCCAGCGGCAAAAGGAAAATGCCCAAAAAACCGGCCAGGCATTTTATGCCGCCAAGTGCCGTTAAAAGTCTGATCATAACTGCAAAAAGAATAATGAAGCCGCCGATGTTCAGCAGGCTGGCAATGGCGTTTTTTATTGCTTCGCTCATAATCTTGCCGGCCGGGCGGCGCTCCTGGCGCAGGATCAGGAACATTTCCCGGAAGGCCAGGCGGACCAGATTTCCACTCATTTGGGGTGAAGGCAGGGCGGGTTTGTCATTTTTCCGGCTGTTGAAGCTCATGAGCAGACCTAAAGTTAAATTAGAAAGGTAGTGGGCGCCGGCTATTAGAATTCCCAGATCAGGGTTGTTGAACATTCCCACGGCTACTGCTACCAGCATGAACAGGGGACTGGAATTGTTGGTAAAAGCCATCAGCCTTTCGGCTTCGGTTCTGGTGCACAGTCCCTGGGAGCGGAGACGGGCGGTAACCATGGCGCCAATCGGGTAGCCGCTGGTGTAACCGACGGCCATAACGAAAGAGCCGCTTCCCGGAACATTAAAAAGGGGACGCATTACCGGCTCCAGTAATATCCCCATAAAGTGGACAATACCGAAATTGAGAAGTAACTCCGAAGCAATAAAAAACGGCAGCAAGGATGGAAATACGATGTTCCACCAGGTATTTAACCCGGTGACGGCCCCTTCAAATACCGTCCGGGGATAAGCGATCATGGCGGCCGTAAATAATACTAAGCCTAAGGCCCATAGTATTTTGGTTGGTTCTTTCATCTGCAAAAGCGTTACCACCTTATTGGAATAGCTGTAATAATTATATGGACACCATCATGCCGGTTAGAAGAACTGCTGACCGCTAATTTGAAAAATGTTGACAACGCCTTAAGCGTCTAATATAATACTCACTGTTAGTAAGACGGGAGACATGGTAAATGCTGCAGATAAATGTGGCTGAATTGAAACGGCGGCCCGGTGAGTTGGTATACTTTAATTTAAGTTCTGAATTACCTCCGCTGGAACATCTCGGTGAGAAAAACGTCTTTACCGGCCCGGTGATGGTTAAGGTGGCGGTTTTTAATGGAGATGGATTGTTTCAGGTGGAGGGGAACATTACCGGAAACTTGAAGTTTAACTGCAACCGTTGCCTGGAACTTTTTGATTATTCCTTCACGGCGCCAATGGTTGAGACTTATTATCCCGCCGTGCAGGGGAAAGCCGGCACCGGCGAAGAAGCGGTGCCGTTTAATGGCGATGTTATTGATTTGGCTCCGGAAGTGCGAAGAAGTATATTAATAAGCCTGCCGATGAAAGTAGTGTGCCGGCAGGAATGCCTGGGCCTGTGCCGGCAGTGCGGGGTCAATCTCAATAAAAATGTTTGCCGTTGTGCCGACAGGGAAAACTCTTATTCCCGCCTGGCGGGATTGAAAGATTTATTAAAAAACAACAGGGGGCAATGAAATGGGAGTACCGAAGAGGAGAACATCAAAGCAGCGCAAGAAACAGCGGCAGGCCAACAAGAATCTTACAGCTCCGGTTTTAGCGCCATGCGGACAGTGTCATGCTTTAATTAAACCTCACCAGTTATGTCCGGAGTGTGGTTACTATAAGGGTAGAGAGGTCGTTACTGCGAAATAATAAGGAAATATGTTTTTTTAAGATGAGCTTTGGCGCAGACGTTTAAAGCTTATTTTTTTTCCATTAACTTGCAAAATGATGTCAGGTCTTTTATACTGTCTTTAGTTGCGTAAAGCTGGAACCGGAAGGGGTAAAACCGTAGTGAGAATTGCTGTGGATGCTATGGGTGGTGATTATGCTCCCGGTGAAATTATCAAGGGCTCCCTGGCAGCAGCGCGGGAATACGGCTTAGAGATCATTCTTGTGGGAAACGAGAAGCAGGTGCGTTCCGGAATGGGTGGAGACAATTGCAACAGCCTGGTTGATATTTTGCATGCTCCGGAAGTAATCGAAATGGGGGAACCCCCGGCGGTAGCGGTACGGCGGAAGCAGAATTCTTCAGTTGTGATGGCTGCCAGGCTGGTTAAGGAAGGTTCGGCCCAGGCTTTTGTTTCAGCCGGAAGCACGGGGGCGGCCATGGCGGCAGCCTTGTTGCAGGTGGGAAGGATCAAAGGCGTGGACCGGCCTGCGATTGCCAGTGTGTTGCCGAATGAAAAGGGCTTTACCGTTTTGCTTGATGCCGGGGCAAATGTTGATTGTAAACCGCATCAACTCCTTCAGTTCGGGCTGATGGGGTATCTTTACGCTCAGAAGATTCTGGCTATTTCCGCCCCGAAGGTGGGGCTTTTGAGCGTGGGGGAGGAAGAGACCAAGGGTAATGAACTTACTCTGTCGGTTTTTCCTTTGTTAAAAAATTCCGGCTTGAATTTTACCGGCAATGTAGAGGGCCGCGATATTTTCCAGGGTACCGTGGATGTTGTGGTTTGTGACGGTTTTGTCGGTAACATCGTTTTGAAAACAGGGGAGGGAATGGTTGCTGCTTTATTCAAAATGTTTAAGGAAGAGATAGCCAGAAACTGGTTGGCCAGGTTGGGAACAGCCGTTGCCCTGTATGCCTTGCGGAATTTCCGCAGGCGTCTGGATTATGCCGAGTACGGAGGGGCTCCGCTGTTGGGTGTGAACGGCGTGGCGATTATTTGTCACGGCAGTTCTAAGGAAAAGGCAATCAAAAATGCGATCCGGCTGGCCCGTGAATCGGTGGAAAACCGGCTGGTGGAGGCTATTCAGAATTGTACGGAAATTTTCAAAATAAGGGGGCTGGAAGCAAGTAGTGAGCAGGGATTTAATGAATGCGGGGATAGTCGGAATGGGGACTTATGTGCCGGAGGGGGTACTGACTAACGCTGATCTGGAAAAAATAGTAGATGTTTCTAATGATTGGATTATAGAAAGAACCGGCATCAGGGAAAGGCGTATTGCTGAACCGGAGCAGGCCACTTCCGACCTGGCTGTGATTGCCGGTGAGCGTGCTCTGGCCGACGCCGGAGTGGATCCTCTGGAAGTAGACTTGATTATTGTTTGCACCAACACGGCGGACATGACTTTCCCCGCTACTGCCTGCTTGGTTCAGGAGCGTCTGGGAGCCAGGAGGGCGGCTGCTTTCGACCTGGTCGCCGGGTGTACCGGTTTCGTTTACGGCGTCGGTTTAAGCAGCCAGTTTATCGCTACCGGGGCTTACCGCACCGTTTTGGTGATCGGGGCGGAAACTCTCTCCCGGGTGATTAACTATCAGGATCGCAACATTTGTGTGCTCTTCGGGGACGGCGCCGGAGCGGCGGTTTTAAGGCCGGTAGCGAGCAGCAGCGGTATCCTGGCTTTCCGTCTCTGGGCCGATGGCGCCGGGGCGCCGTTTTTGACGCTGCCGGCCGGTGGGTCGCGAATGCCCACCAGCCAGGAAACGGTGGACAAAAAATTGCATTATGCCACTATGAACGGGCGGGAAATATTTAAATTTGCCGTCCGGACGTTAGGGGAGGCTGCTTTGGAAGTGCTGACGATGGCCGGCTTTAATCAGTCGGACATAGACTTTTTAGTGCCCCACCAGGCCAATATTCGTATTATTGAGGCTGCTGCCAGACGGCTGAACCTGCCCATGGAAAAAGTGATGGTCAACGTTGATTGCTACGGCAATACTTCCACTGCTTCAATTCCCCTGGCCCTGCATGAAGCCTTGCAGGAGGGCCGGATCAAGGGCGGGGATCTTATTGTAATCGTCAGTTTTGGCACCGGTTTAACCTGGGGCGCGCTGGTAATAAAGTGGCCCGACGGTAAAAACTGAGCTGGAGGTTTATTTATGAGTAACCGTTTAATCCGTACCGGGTTGGGTGAACTTTTAGGTATTGACTACCCGGTTATTCAGGGAGGCATGGCGTGGGTATCCACTGCTGAGCTGGCAGCGGCAGTATCTGAAGCCGGCGGCATCGGTATTATCGGTTCGGGGACGGCTCCGGCGGCCTGGGTGGAAGAACAGGTCCGCTTGACCCGCCGGCTTACCGGAAAACCTTTTGGCGTAAACGTAATGCTGCGGTCGCCTTTTGTAGAAGAAGTGATTGAACTTGTGCGGAAAGAGCGGGTGGCGCTGGTTACCACCGGGGCGGGGAACCCCGGCCGGTACGTGCCGGACTTGCAGGCCGCAGGAGTTAAGGTTATACCGGTGGTTTCCTCGGTTGCCCTGGCCCGGCGCCTGGCCCGTACGGGAGTTGACGCCTTGATTGCCGAGGGTCTGGAGTCGGGAGGGCATATCGGCGAACTGACCACCATGGCTTTGGTGCCTCAGATTGTTGACGCTGTTGAGTTGCCGGTGATTGCTGCCGGCGGTATTTTTGACGGGCGGGGGTTGGCCGCCGCCCTGGCCCTGGGAGCGGCGGGAGTGCAGATGGGTACCCGCTTTATGTGTGCAGCGGAATGTACCATTCATCCCAGAGTAAAGGAGGCAATTATTAAGGCCAGGGACCGGGACACGGTGGTAACCGGCACTTCGACCGGTCACCCGGTGCGGGCTCTGTATAACAAGCTGAGTAAGACGTACATGGAAATGGAAGAAAAGGGAGCACCGGCGGAAGAAATTGAAAATTTAGGGATCGGCAGTCTCAAAGCCGCCATGATCGACGGTGATGTGGAGCACGGTACGGTGATGGCCGGCCAGGTGTCGGCGATGGTCCGGCAGATCCAGCCTGCCGGGGAGATTATAAGGGAGATAGTAGCCGAAGCCGGGCAGATAATTGAAAAATTAAACCGGCTGGTGGTGAGGTAAAAAATGCATGCAGCTTTTATTTTCCCCGGACAGGGATCTCAATATGCCGGTATGGGGCGTGAATTTTATACGCGCTACCCGGAAGCCCGGGCGGTTTTTGCAGAAGCTGATCAGGCTCTGGGTTTTTCTATTACCGATTTGTGTTTTACGGGGCCGGCGGAGGAATTAAATCAGACGGTTAATACCCAACCGGCCGTACTGGCCGCGAGCCTGGCCTGTCTTGCCGTTTTAACCCGGGCGGGGCTCAAGCCGGCTGCCGTAGCCGGCCACAGCCTGGGTGAATATACGGCTCTGGTGGCAGCCGGGTCTTTGTCCTGTGCAGATGCAGTGCGGTTGGTGCAAAAACGCGGCCGCTACATGCAGGAAGCAGTCCCTGTCGGTCAGGGCGGTATGGCGGCTGTGATGGGGCTTTCGGCGGCAGAACTGGAGGCCATATGCCGGCAGGCCTCAGCAGCGGGAGTGGTGGAGGCGGTAAACTTCAATTGTCCGGGCTAGGTGGTTATTGCCGGAGAAACAGCAGCTTTACAGGAAGCGCTGGCCTTAGCGAAAAAAGCCGGCGCCAGGCGCTGTGTAATGCTTGCAGTCAGTGCGCCTTTCCATTCCACTTTGATGCAGCCGGCGGGAGAAAAACTGGCCGCCGGCCTGACTTCTGTTTTAATAAGCGATCCGGTTATTCCGGTAGTGGCTAATGTTAACGCTGATTTCGTCCGGAATGCGGATGAGGTGCGTAAGGCCTTGATCCAGCAGGTGTATAACCCGGTCCGCTGGGAGGAAAGCATATTGCGTTTGGCTGGCGCAGGTATAGGGACTTTTATCGAAGTGGGGCCGGGCCGGGTCTTAAGCGGCCTGGTTAAAAAAATTTGCCGGGGGGCCGAAGTTTTAAATGTAGAAGACCAGGAATCTTTAAAGGAAGTGCTTGCGCTTGTCGGGGAGGTTGGCTAAAATGTTTCTTAGTGGTAAAACTGCTATTGTTACCGGGGGATCCCGGGGTATCGGCCGGGCGATTGCCTTAACTCTGGCCCGGAAAGGAGCAAATGTGGTTGTTAATTTTGCCGGGCGGGCTGATTCTGCCGCTTCAGTGGCGGAAGCAATCCGTTCCATGGGCCGCAGTGTCCTGGTTTTCCAGGCTGATGTAACTGATGCGGCCCAGGTGGAAGCTATGGTGAAAGCATCTCTGGCGGAATTCGGCAGCATTGATATTCTGGTTAATAATGCCGGGATCAGGAAAGATAATTTACTTCTACGGCTCAAGGAAGATGATTGGGATGGCGTGCTGGCGGTAAATCTGAGCGGTGTTTTTAATTGCACCAAAGCGGTTGCCCGTAGTATGATTAAGAAACATAACGGCCGTATTATCAATATCAGCTCGGTAGCCGGTATAACGGGCAATAGCGGTCAGGCCAATTACTGTGCCGCCAAGGCCGGATTGATTGGTTTTACCAGGGCTATGGCAAAAGAACTGGGTTCCCGCCAAATTACGGTTAATGCTATAGCACCTGGACCGATTACCACTGATATGACCGATGATTTACCGGACATTACAAAGGAAAAGATTTTGAATCAGGTTCCTGTTGGGAGATTTGGCCGGCCGGAAGAAGTAGCCGAACTGGCAGCTTTCTTGGCCAGTGACGCTGCTGGCTATATTACCGGACAAACCATCGCCGTGGACGGGGGGATGACGTGTAGTTAAATTTTAAAAAAGAACCTGAAAAGGGGGTGATTAAACGCATGACGTTGTTCGATCGGGTAAAAACAATCGTTGTTGAGCAGTTGGGAGTTGAAGCAGAAGAGGTAACAATGGAGTCATCCTTTGTTGACGATTTAGGGGCTGACTCTTTAGATATTGTAGAACTGGTAATGGCTCTGGAAGAGGAATTTGAAATGGAAATCCCTGATGAGGAAGCCGAGAAGATTCGTACAGTGGGCGAGGCGATTAAATATATCCAGGAACGCCAGTAATTTAAGCAATCGGCTATCAGCAATAAGCGGAAGGCTTTTTAGGAGGTGTTTTCTTGCGCAAACGGGTTGTGGTCACCGGCCTTGGTGTCGTCTCCCCGGTAGGTACCGGCATAGAGCCGTTCTGGGCTTCTTTGACTGGCGGGGTTTCCGGCATCAGACGGATCACAAAATTTGACCCATCCCTTTTCAGTACCCAAATGGCAGGCGAAGTTGTTGATTTTGATCCGCTCCAATATATCGATAAAAAAGAAGCAAGACGGATGGATCGCTTTGCCCAGTTTGCAATGGCGGCTAGCCGGATGGCTTTGGAGGACGCTGCTATTGACATAGAGAAATTGGATCGGGACCGGGTGGGGGTAGCCCTGGGCACCGGTATCGGCGGCATTGAGACTTTGGAAGAACAGGCCAGAATCCTTTTCGAGAAAGGTCCGGGCCGGGTCAGCCCTTTTTTCGTACCGATGATGATCGCCAATATCGGCGCCGGACAGATTGCCATTAATTACCGTTTAAGGGGGCCTAATACAACCAGCGTAACGGCCTGTGCTTCCAGTGCCGGTGCTATCGGTGAAGCTTTTAAGCTGCTCCAATGGGGTCATGCCGAAGTAATGATTACAGGTGGCGCCGAAGCGCCGATTACGCCGCTGGGAATGGCGGGATTTTGCGCCATGAAGGCCATGTCCACGCGAAATGACCGGCCGCAGGAGGCCAGCAGGCCTTTTGATGCCAGACGGGACGGTTTTGTGGTCGGTGAAGGAGCAGCAGTTATTGTATTGGAAACCATGGAGCATGCTCTTAACCGGAAGGCCAGGGTTTATGCTGAAGTTAGCGGTTACGGCTGCACCTGCGATGCTTATCATGTTACCGCCCCCGACCCGGAAGGGGGCGGGGCGGCCAATGCTATTCAGGAAGCTTTGAGAGATGCCGGATTGGAACCCCCGGCGGTAGACTACATTAACGCTCATGCCACTTCTACTCCGTTAGGTGATAAAGCTGAAAATCTGGCTATTAAAAAGATTTTTGGAAATGCGGCAAAGAAGATGGCCATCAGTTCAACAAAGTCTATGACCGGTCAT
>JAGUVT010000132.1 GCA_020062745.1 Deltaproteobacteria bacterium | reverse complement strand
CGCAACTGGTCTCATTGCGGCCGGCCGGAGCGGTGGGGCTGGCCGGTTCGGCCGGTTCCCTGGAACCCGGCAGGCGGGCCGATATGGTGCTGGTACGGGGCGAAGGCGACGCGCCGGCGGTGCAGGCCACCGTAGTCGACGGGCGGGTTGTTTATACCCTGTCCTACCGCAAATGTATAAACTGAAATGGTTTCTCTTAAACCATATACAAAATTTCTATTCTCCGTATTCTCTGTGTCCTCTGTGGCTTAATTCTTTTATTTTTTGGGGGGGAGTTTTTTGCTGGTTAAAGGTTTTGGCATCAATGCCGACGCCGGCTGGCTGGACGGAGACCTGGCGCTTTTGGAAAAAGATCTGGCATATTACGCAGAAGCGGGTTTTACCCATGTGGAAATTCCGGTGCACGGTGTGGGAGCGGTGTGCAACGGGGTGTTGCTCAGGGAAAGAGTAAGGGAGCTGTGCCGCCTGCTGGCCTGTTTTCCTTTAAAATATACCGTGCATTCCCCCAACCCCTTGAACTTGATGAACCTGGACGATCGTGAAACGGAGCACCGGCTGCTCATTTCCAGCATCGAATTCGCCCGGCTGATCGGGGCCGGAATCCTGGTCTGTCACAGCGGGCGCTACCGGCCGGAGGAGAGTTTCGGCCTGCCCCGCCAGCCCATGTCCTTGCGGGCGGAGGAAAAGATGTGGCAGGCGGAGGTGGAGGCCTTGCAGGAGATGTCGCGCCTGGCGGCGGACGCCGGGGTGCTGCTGGGCATGGAAAACGCCCGCCCCTACCTGGACGGCAGCCCTTATTGTTATGCCGAGCGGCCGGAGGAACTGGTCAAGCTGATCCGGGCGGTAGACCGGCAGAACGTCGGCATCACCCTGGACCTGGGCCACGCCTACCTGGCTTCCCGCTTTTACGGCTTCGACTTTTTACGGGCGGTGCGGGCGGCGGCGCCTTACGTCAGGCACCTGCACATACATGACAATTTCGGCAAGGTCATCGCTTCCTACGAGAAAAAGCAGCCCGAACTGGCGGCAAAAGGAAGGGGAGACCTGCACCTGCCGCCCGGCTGGGGGGAAATCCCGCTGCGGGACGTTTTCCGCCTGCTGGACAATTACGAAGGGGTGCTGACCATGGAACTGCGCCCCCGCTACCGGCAGTACGCCGGCGAGGCCCTGGCCGCCCTGCGTGATTTGTGCGCCAATGTTCCGGTTGATAACATTTGAGATTGACTTAGTCCATTACTTAGTCTATAATGGTGATGTGGAGGTGGATAAAACATGCAGGTAAATATTCACGAAGCCAAGACTCATTTTTCAAGGCTTCTGGCACGGGTAAAAGAGGGTGAGGAAGTGATAATAGCCAGAGCTGGAGTGCCGGTTGCCCGAATGATTCCGGTAACTGACCGTCCGGCCCGTCGTGTTCCGGGGAGTGCCAGGGGATGGCTTACCGTAGCCCCGGATTTTGAAGAACCGTTGCCCGAAAGCATTTTGGAGGCTTTTGAAGGATGAAGGCTTTGTTGGATACCCATACTTTCCTGTGGTGGATTACCGATGACTGTCGTTTATCGAACCGCGTCCGGGAGATTATATGCAGTATGGATAGTGAATTGTATCTTAGCGCCGCCAGTGGCTGGGAAATGGCCATCAAGGCCGGCATAGGAAAACTGAGTCTGCCCGGCAACCTGGAATCATTCGTCTTCGAACAGATGTCCATCAATTCAATCAATTCCCTGCCTGTCCGGATGGCCCATGCCCTGTACGTTTATGAGCTTCCTGATTACCACAGAGATCCGTTCGACAAGCTTCTTGTGGCCCAGGCCAGGATGGAGAACATCCCCATTCTGACCTCTGATCAGCAAATTGCCCGCTATCCGGTGAAGACCATCTGGTAATATGAGAAGCAAAAGGGGGCAGAAGTCTTTATTGCCCGCGGGACGTAATCAGGTATCGGATATTTCCTCATCAGAGTCGACTACCCTGGCAGACTATTTGGCCCACCCGGAGATTTTCGATAAGACAAAATCGGCAGTTTTGCCAACAGTGGCCTGGATTAACCTACTCCGGCCGGATAACGATATTGTAAAATAAGCACCTGCCGCCCGGCTGGGGGGAAATCCCGCTGCGGGACGTTTTCCGCCTGCTGGACAATTACGAATGGGTGCTGACCATGGAACTGCGCCCCCGCTACCGGCAGTACGCCGGCGAGGCCCTGGCCGGCCTGCGTGCTTTGTGCATTAATGTTCCGGTTGGTAACATTTAACAATGGAACAAGAGAACCGTCCCCTTGTTTGCTACTTTATTGCGGGCCTTTTAGATTATCTTCGATGTTTTCCTGATTTCCCTGATGATATTTTTCTTGATCGTCCTGGCTGCTTCGAAAGAGGGATTTGCTTCCAGCACCTTGTCAAAGCAGTCCAGGGCTTCTTCATATCTCTTCAGGTGGAAGAAAATGTAACCTTTATTGTTCCAGGCATCGGCATAGACCGGATTTATTTCCAGGGCCTTGTTGAAACATGCCAGCGCTTCATCGTATCTTTCCAACTGGTAGAGAGCGGCCCCCTTATTATTCCAGGCTAGAAAGTTTGACGGTTCTTTTTCCAGGACTTTATCGAAGGAGGCGGTTGCTTCTTCATACCGGCTCAGGGCGGCAAGAGAAGAGGCTTTGTTGTACCAGGTGGTGGGGTTGTCCGGTTCAATTTCCAGGGTTTTGTCGTAAAGTTCGATGGCATCTTCGTACCTTTCCAGTTCGTGGAGAACACCGCCTTTGTTATTCCAGGCCAGAATGTAGCCGGGGTCAAGCTTCAAAACCTGGTCAAAGCAGGCGATGGCTTCCTCGTAAAATTTCAGGTTGGCCATAGCCGATCCCTTGTTATACCAGGCTGTTACGTTTTCCGGCGCTATTTCCAGCGCTCTATCGTAATGTTTTATGGCCTTGGAGTAGTTTCCGATATGGTAGTAAATATTACCGGTCTCAACCCATTCTTCCGGGCTTTGCTCTTTTATCTCATCCGCCATTTTGCCACTTCCTTTTTCGTTTGTGAATCTTACTTGCTACTAATTTTAACAGAAAATTGCTTGCTTTGCACTAACTTTATAAGATTATAAAATTGCGTTGAATAGATACCCGGTCAGAATGATGGCCGCCGCGATGGTGCCGAAAAATACGGCCAGCAGGCGCGGCTTTAAAACCTGCCGCAGGATGATCATTTCCGGGAAGGAGAGGGCGGTGACCGCCATCATGAAGGCCAGCAGGGTGCCGGTGCCCATCCCCTTTTCCATAAGCGCCTGCACTATGGGTATGGTACCGCCCACGTTTGAGTAGAGCGGCACGCCGATGAGCACGGCCACGGGTACGGCCAGCGGGTTGTCCGGGCCGGCGTAGCGGAGCAGGAAGCCTTCCGGCACGTAACCGTGAATGAGGCTGCCGACGGCCACCCCGATCAGGATGTAAAGCCATACCCGGTTTAAAATTTCCAGCGTGTAGCGGTAGGCGTTATTGATGCGTTCTCCCCAGGTTGGTTCGGCCAGGGCGGCGGCTTCTCCCGGGTTTATCCGGTAAACGTAGGGCTCCACCTGGCTTTCCAGTTTCAGGCGGCCGATGACGTAGCCGCCGGTTACGGCTATGGCCAGCCCGCTGGCCATGTAAATCGCGGCTATCTTCCAGCCGAAAAGGCCCCATAGCATGATCAGCGCCACCTCGTTTACCATGGGGGAGGAAATCAGGAAAGAAAACGTTACGCCGAGCGGCACGCCGGATTCAACCAAACCGATGAAAAGCGGCACGGCCGAACAGGAACAAAAGGGTGTGGCGGTACCCAGCAGGGCGGCGCCGGCGTTGCCGGCAAACTCTCTTTTGCGGCCCAGCAGCTTTTTGATTTTCTGGGGCGGAAAGAAACTGCGGATGATGGAAACGGCAAAAATAATCAGGGCCAGCAGGAGAAAAATTTTTATGGTGTCGTAGATAAAAAACTCCAGGGCTTCAGCCGGCCTGGCGCCGGGGGCAAGCTTGAATAATTCGTAGGTTACATATTCGGCAAAGGTTTGCAGCATTGTTGAGGCCCCCTTATTAGTATATTATAATAAAATAATATACCCTGAGAAATTTGGTGTCAATGGTTGAAAAAGGTGTTATATCGTTTTGAGTTTAAAGTTTAAATAATTTTTCTTGACAAGAATCTGCGGGACAGGATATACTGAGGATAGATATTTTGGTCTTTTGGGGGAGGGGAAGAGCGGTGTTAACCCGGCGCAGGAAAGATTTTTTGAAGCAGATCATAAGAATATTTGAGGATACTGCCGCGCCTGTTCATTATGTTGCCGTCGCCAAAGCGCTGGGGGTAAGCAAGTGGACGGCCTATGATATTCTCAGGGAACTGGAGAAGGAAGGTTTTTTACACGTTGAGTATGCTGTGAGTCATGAAGAAAAAAATCCGGGGCGGTCGATGGTGCTTTTTACCCCGGCAAAAAAAGCACGGCAGGCTTTGGAGATAGAAAAAGGGAATGCTGACAGGCTGGAAGAATGGTATTTGGCGAAAGAGAAGTTGCTTGGTATGGTTGAAACCATAAAAAAACGGGGCACGAAGAAGGTTATCGATGATCTTTTAAAAGAGATGCCGGGTATCGAAAAACCGATAATATTCAGTGCTTATACAATTGCTTTGTTGATCATGCACATTGAAAACCTGGGGGGCAGGAGCGCCAAAATAATAAGGGGTTTTTTAAAACTGGCGCCGAAGCCCGAACTGGTGTTAAGCTTGTTTACAGGCACGGTTTTGGGGACCGTGATTAAAAACATGCGCGGCACTTTCAACGGTCAGATTGCTGCTATTGTCGGTCAGTTCCAGGAGAACGTATCTAAATTTGACTTTGACGAGAGAAAGCTGCTGGTTACATTCCTGGGCGAAGCTTTGGAACGGGCGCTATAAAAAATTTTGGCTATGTTTTTGGCCTTTTTGGTATTATAGGAAATACGGGATAATATTCAGGGACTGTTTTCAGGGGGTGGGATATATATCGTGATTCTTTCTAAACCTTGAAGCAATCGCCTGCTGACTTCTGATGGCTAACGGCTGGCGCCCTTATGAGATTGCTTCGCTTGCAATGACAAAATGGGTTTTTCGAAGTCTCTTTTAAACTTTGATGATAAAAGTTTTACCAAAAGGAGGGAAGTATATGCGGTTGGATGAGGCAAACCTTGATTTTGTGAAAATGGTTGCAGGAGGAAAAGTTCTCCGGCAGGTACTGGGTTACCTGGAGAAAGATCCTGAACGAAACCTTCCAAAGGTTTTTGCCATGGTCAGGTTATTTGCTGTTCAGGAAAACCATAAGAGGAATGTGGAAAAGATAGCGAAAGCCTACCGGGAGAATCAGGCGACTCGTACTTTTATAAACAGGCTGTTTACTGAAACGCATCCGAATGTAAAGCGCCGTCTGGTCTACAACTGGTTTATCAATGCCATGATTTTGGGAGTCCCGAAGCAGCAGAGGATGTCGAAAAAACTTGGCGTCAATATTCCTAATTTCTTTCTGGTGGATCCGACCAGTGCCTGCAACCTTGCCTGTGCAGGATGTTGGGCCGGCAGGTACGCCGGAAAAGATTCGCTGAGTCTTGAAACATTGGACCGGATCTTTTCTGAAGCCAAGTCTCTCGGCATCTACTGGGCGGTAATGTCTGGTGGTGAGCCGCTGGCTTACCCACACCTTTTTGAGTTGCTGGGTAGGCACAAGGATATGGCTTTTATGGCCTATACCAACGGGACGTTAATTGATGAAGGTGTGGCTGATAAAATCATTGCAGCCGGCAACTTTTCTCCGGCTTTCAGCCTGGAGGGCTGGGAGGACCGTACGGATGCCCGGCGAGGCCGGGGGACCTTCGGTAAGGTAATGAAGTCTATGGACCTGCTGCGGGAAAGGGGAGGCGTTTTTGGCGTATCGATCACCATCACCAGGCGTAACTGCCTGGAGGTAACGAGTGATAAATTTATTGATTTTTTAATTGGCAAAGGGGTCGCTTACGGGTGGAATTTCCACTATATACCGATTGGACGTAATCCTGATGTGGAGTTGATGGTTACGCCGGAGCAGAGAGCTTATCTGGCCAAGCGTATTCCATACATCCGCACTCACAGGCCGATTATGATTGCCGATTTCTGGAATGATGGTGAGTTAACGCAGGGCTGCATTGCCGGCGGGCGGCGTTATTTCCATATTAATGCGGCTGGATATGTGGAACCCTGTGCCTTTGTTCATTTTGCCACCCATAATATCAAGGAATGCAGTCTGCTTGACGTGCTGAGGTCGCCTTTCTTTGCTGCTTATCAGAAACGGCAGCCTTTCTGCGATAACCACCTGCGGCCTTGCCCGATTATTGATGTGCCGGCCGCCCTGCGGGAAATAGTGGCGGAAACGGGTGCGCGTCCCACTCATCCGGGCGCTGAGACGGTATTGAGCGGGGGTATCGCTGAGTTTTTGGACCAGAGAGCAGAAGATTGGGCTGTTGTTGGTAACGGTGTTTGGGAAGAGCGCAAAGGCGGCTGTCAGGTGCAAAGTGTATATCGGTAAAGGAATTGGATAGATGCATAAACATGGATGGTGATTCTTATATCCGTGGAGTTGATTTGCACAGGTATTGCCGGTATCGGCGCATGTGTACCCGACCGGGTGCTCACCAGCGCCGATCTGGAAAAAATGCTTAGTACCGGCGATGAGTGGATTAGATCCAGGTCGGGAATCGAAGAAAGGCGTATATCGTCGCCGGATGAAGCTTCCTCCGACCTGGCGGTGATTGCGGCTGAGCGGGCGCTCGCTGCTGCCGGGGTGACGCCCGAAGAGGTGGATCTGATTATAGTTGCCACCGTTACACCGGATATGTTATTCCCGACCACGGCCTGTTTGGTACAGGAGAGGCTGGGAATAAAAAAGGCCGGGGCTTTTGACCTGGCTGCCGGCTGCGCCGGGTTTGTATACGCGCTGGTTGCCGGAAGTCAGTTTATTTCCACGGGAGTCTATAACACCGTGCTGGTGATCGGGGTTGATACACTGACCAAGTTTGTCAATTGGGAAGAACCGGGCACCTGCGTTCTTTTCGGGGACGGTGCCGGTGCGGCGGTTTTGAAGCCGGTTCCGGCGGGAAGCGGTATTCTGGCCTTCAAATTGTGTGCCGATGGGGCCGGCGGTACGCACGTTTTTTTGCCGGCCGGCGGTTCCAGGCGGCCGGCCACCAGGGAGACAGTGGACCAAAAAATGCATACCATCCATATGAATGGGCGGGAGGTTTTCAAGTTTGCCGTCCGGGCTATGAGTGAAATAGCTGAGGAGGTGCTGGCGGCAGCGGGGCTGGAGCGGTCCGATATAGATTTTTTCGTGCCTCATCAGGCCAATTTGCGGATAATCGAGTCTGCTGCAAAGCGGCTGGGCCTGCCCATGGAGAAAGTGCTGGTGAATGTGAACCGTTACGGAAATACTTCGGCAGCGTCCATTCCCCTGGCTCTGGAAGAGGCGGTGCGCAGCGAAAGGGTAAAACACGGCGACCGTATCGTTATGGCCGGCTTCGGCACCGGCCTGACCTGGGGCGCTGTTGCAATGAAATGGTATGACTGCCGGCATGGTGGACTGGATTAACATATAAAGTAAAACTTAAAACTGCTAATTCGGCCGTCGAGTGTCTGGAGGGAAATATTGGAGCCGGACTGGGATTTAAGGCCGGCATTTGAACGGAAAGCACGGAGGGAGGTGAAGCCGGGTGAAAAACGCAAAAGATATCTGGGCATCGATCAAGGATTTCTTACAGATAAGAAAGCAGACTGATAAAATCAGGTCCGCTTTTGGCCGGCTTTTGAAGTAATAAAAAAGGGTTTTGGGGCTAACGGCTGAAGATTTAATATCAGCCCGGCCCTTATTTTTTGTTTGGAGTGTGTTTGCTTTTGTACTCGAAGTGGGAGAAAATGCTTGTGCTGCTGGTTATTATTACGGCCCTGTCGATGGATCTCCTTGATATGACGATTGTCAATGTGGCGATTCCGAAGTTGATGGCGGTTTTTACAGTGGACATCAACCGGGCGCAGTGGGTGGCTACGGCCTACATGATGTCCGTCGGCATCATTATTCCTATTACGGCCTACCTTGCCGATACTTTCGGGATGAAGAGAATATTTATTGCCAGCATGGTTTTTTTTGCCGTCGGCTCGCTTCTATGCGGTCTGGCATGGAGTCTTGATTCCCTGATTGTTTTTCGGATTATCCAGGGCATGGGCGGCGGAATGATTATGCCGCTGGCGATTGCCGTAATCTATAAAATTTTTTCAGAGGAAGAAAGGGGGCTGGCCATGGGTATTATGGGTCTGCCGCTGCTTGTTGCTCCGGCTGTCGGGCCGGTGCTGGGCGGTTACCTGGTGGAGCATACCGACTGGCGCCTTATCTTCCTGATTAATATTCCTGTCGGCATAGTGGCAATTATGTTGGCTTACATGGTTTTGAAAGAGTTTGAAAAATACCGGGTAGCCCTGGACTTGCCAGGCTTTATTTTTTCTGCGGCAGGGCTGGCTGGCCTGCTCCTGGCCTTGAGCAACGGTCCCGTTGACGGATGGAAGACTCCCTACGTAGTCTATCTTTTAATTACCGCTCTCTTTTTACTGGTCCTTTTTATTTTGTGGGAATTCAGTGTCCGGCAGCCTTTACTGGATTTAAGGTTGTTTTCCATCCCGGTTTTTTGCTGTTCGGTTTTGTTGAGTGTTTTTTCAATCATGGCCATTATGGGCAGCCTGTTTTTGCTGCCGGTTTTTTTACAGAACCTGCGCGGGTACGGGCCGTTTCAAACGGGACTTTTAATGGTACCGGAAGCTGTTGCTGCCGCAGTTATGCTCCCGGTTTCAGGGGTGCTGGTGAACAGGATTAACCCTGCCTTTTTAGCCGTGCCGGGCATGGTAATGATTACCTATATAACTTATTGCCTTTCTAAAATAAACCTGCATACCGGTGATACCGCTTTGGCTGGTCTGCTTGCTTTTCTGGGTGCGGCCATGGGATTGGGACTTATGCCCGCCATGACGGCAGGTCTGAATGCGGTGCCGGAAAGGCTGACCGGTCAGGGCTCATCGTTGCTGAACATTGTGCGGCAGGTGGGCAGTTCGTTTAGTATTGCCATTTTATCCAGCGTGTTGCAGAAGTCTCAAGACGTTTTTTATATCCGGGTGGCGGAAGGCATTAACGTAACTTCGCAGGTAGCGGTTGACTTCTTGCCTCAGGCGGCTTGCCTTTTGGAAGAATCCGGACTGGCCGGCGTAAATGCCTGGGAAGGGGCCGTAATGTTTCTCTATCTGCAGGCTAAAATTGAAGCGTTGATGCTCGCCTTTCATGAAACTTTTGGAATAGCGGCTTTTTTTGGGTTTCTCGGCATTTTTCCGGCTCTGGCCTTCATTTTTTTGCGGACTGCGAGAAAGTTTGGTGAGAAGAATTCGAAGATATTGCATTTTTAGATTTTATAGAAAGGTAACTTTTCTTGACCGGAGCGGTTTTTGGTAGGATAATGGAGTTAAATTGGGTGAAGATCTTGATGAGGGGAGGATGATTATAATGGAAATTAAAATACTGGGCCCCGGCTGCCGGAGATGCAAGACTCTGGCCAGAGATGTGAGTGATGTGGTGGCCGGTTTGGGGATAGAGGCCCGGGTGGATAAAATAGAAAAAATGGATGAAATTTTAAAGTACGATATACTGCTTACGCCGGGGCTGGTTATCGACGGCGAGCTTAAAGTTTCGGGACGGGTTCCTTCCAAAAGTGAAATAAAAAAATGGATTCAGGAAAAAATTTGAGGTGAAGATGTTTGCGCCGGCAAGAGATAACCGGATTTTTTATAATGCTTGGACAAATGCTTGAGGCCGTCCGGAATCAGACGGTCTTCTGTTTGTGACTGGCAGGTGTGAGGATAATAGAAACAGTGATAACGGTCCGTGGCCTGTCCAAATCTTTCCGGGGTTTTGCGGCCGTAAAGGAAATTGACCTGGACATATACAAAGGAGAGGTTTTCGGCTTCCTGGGTCCCAACGGAGCCGGCAAATCCACCACCATCAACATGCTGAGCACCCTTTTGAAACCCAGCGCCGGTCAGGCCGTGGTGGCGGGTTATGACGTTATTGCCCAGCCGGCACAGGTGCGCCGTTCCATCGGCCTGGTGTTCCAGGACCCCAGCCTGGATGAACTGCTTACGGCGGAGGAAAACCTGTATTTTCACGCTCTGCTTTACGGTTTGGATCGCGCCGTCAGGGAACAGCGGACAGCTCAGGTGCTGGAGATGGTCGAACTGACGGAGCGCAGCCGGGACGTGGTGAAGACCTTTTCCGGCGGGATGAAGAGGCGCCTGGAAATTGCCCGGGGGCTTTTACATCACCCCCAGGTGCTTTTTCTCGACGAGCCCACCCTGGGACTCGATCCGCAGACGCGCAGCCACATCTGGCAGTACATCCATGAACTGCGGGAACGCGAACAGATTACCATTTTTCTCACTACCCACTATATGGATGAAGCCGAGAACTGCGACCGCATAGCCATTATCGACCATGGGAAAATTGCGGCCCTGGATACGCCTGCCGGTTTGAAGCAACTGGTGGGCGGCGATATTGTATGGCTGGCCACTGGTGATGACCGGGCGGCGGCCCGGGCCATTACGGAGAAATTCGGCCTGGCGGCGCAGGCGGTAGACGGCGTTTTGCAGGTGGAAGTGAAGCACGGAGAGAGCTTCATTCCCCGCCTTATCGAGGCGCTTCCCTGTACAATCAGGGAAATCGGCCTGCGCAAACCCACCCTGGACGACGTCTTTTTAAAGCTGACCGGCCGGGCCATCAGGCCGGAGGAAGCGGGGGCCAGGGAACAGATGAGGTATACGATCCGGGCCTGGAGGAGGCGGAGGTAATGGGCGGAGACTGGCGCGGGATATATGTAATTTGGCTGCGGGAACTGATCCGGTTCTGGCGGGAGAAAACGAGGATCATCACTTCCCTGGTACAGCCGGCCGTGTGGCTGTTTATCATGGGCAAGGGACTGGGGAGCGGGTTCGGCGGCCAGATGGGCGTTGATTACGTAAAGTTTATGTTCCCCGGCGTGGTCGGCATGACCATCCTGTTCACCTCGGTATTTTCGGCTATTTCCATCGTCTGGGACCGGGAGTTCGGTTTTCTCAAGGAAATCCTGGTGGCGCCGGTTTCCCGCACGGCAATCGTGGTGGGAAAGGCCTTGAGCGGCAGCACCACGGCCATGCTGCAGGGCTCCATGGTGCTTTTGTTCGCCCCCCTGGTTGGCGTCCGGCTCTCGCTGCCGGCTGTGGGGGAAACCCTGGCGGTTATGTTCGTGGTCTCCCTTGCCATGTCGTCCCTGGGCATTTTAATTGCCGCCCGGATGGAATCCCTCCAGGGCTTTCACATTTTAATGAATTTCCTGGTAATGCCCATGTTTTTCTTAAGCGGCGCCGTTTTCCCCCTGCACGGACTGCCGGCCTGGATGAGCGGGCTGACCAGGGTAAACCCGCTCAGTTACGGGGTGGACGCCCTGCGCCGGGTCATCCTGGGCGCGGGCGAGTTCTCCATAGCCTTCGACCTGTTTGTTGTTGTGGCGGTGGCGGCGGTCATGCTGACCGGGGCGGCGGTGCTGTTCAATCGTGAAGGATGAAGGCGGGGCTTTATTCCCCAACTTCAGCCGTCTCTGGCTTGTCTCGCCAGAATAGGGCTATATTGACACCAATTCCAAGGCAGTGATTATAAATGCGCGCCATTCAAGTTTCTCTAAATCATCTAAATTTCCTTTTGTATTAACAAAAACAGAGGACCATTTTTAAAAAAATAAACCCTGATGTTTTAAAGTTGGCAATATCAAAAGTTTTTCAATTTTGATTAAGTGGAACCATATCTCTATCCGGTGTGAACTCAAAGTTTTTTGCCTGAAAGCCGTTCCTGCAGAATTCAAAAGCCTGGCAGGGGAAGGGTTTCCTGTGTAATTGTTGTAAAATACTGTTTTTGTTTGTTATAATGGAACATAATATTTTTTGAGGTGTTATTTGTGAAAATAGTAGGTAGCCGCCGGACGCCTGTTTATGCATTCTCCAACTGGGATGACTTTGTAGATCTGGCCCGGGCTTTTCGGAAAGATGTGTTTTTTGTGCCGCGCGGGGTATATAAATTTAAAACTTTTGAGGAGGCTAATTCATGGCAAGAAAGGATGATGATAGGGGAAAAGCCTTTAGCCGGCTGCCGACGAAAGAAGATATAAAACAAATAAGCGAAGCATTGCAACGTTACGGAATAAAGTATGTACTGGTCGGGGGACTGGCGATTAACTTCCACGGAAGGCCGCGGATGACTCACGATATCGACCTGTTAATCGACCCCTCGCCCGACAATCTAAAAAAGTTGAAAGAAGCGCTATCTTTTTTGCCGGACAACGCCATCCGTGAGGTTGCGACGGATGACCTGCAAAAATACACAGTAGTCAGGATAGCGGATGAAGTCGTAATTGATCTGATTGGTAAAATCGGGGACGTTGATGTGCATAACGCCGGTATAGAAGTGCACGAAATCGACGGCATAAAGGTTTTTGTTGCTGATATAGACACCTTGATCAAAACAAAAAAAGGGTTAAGAGAGAAAGATAATACAGATTTATCGTTCTTGCTGTTAAAACGCCAAAGTTTATTTTAACGTCCAATCTCGAAAATCCGGGGGACACAATACATAATTATTTATGGTCTTCTCCATAGCCTTCGACCTGTTTGTTGTTGCGGCGGTGGCGGCGGTCATGCTGACCGGGGCGGCGGTGCTGTTCAATCGTGAAGGATGAAGGCGGGCTAAATGCCTGCCTTATTTCTCCAGTCATGTCCGGCCCGTTTCAATTCGGACGGCATGAAAAGACATTTGCGGGTGGCCCGGGCAAACCACACCAGCGCCAGCATTACCGGCACTTCAACCAGCGGTCCGACCACCGTGGCCAGCGCCACTGTGGGGTTGAAAGCGGTGATGGCAATGGCGATGGCGATCTCAAAGTCCCGGCCGGTGCTGTTGAAGGCGGCGGCCACGGCGTCTTCGTAGGAAAAACCCAGCTTCCAGCCTGCCAGGTAAACCACGGCAAACATCACCCAGAAAAAAATGGTCATCGGTACGGCCATCAGCAAAATAAACTGGGGCTTGGACAGGATCAGGTCGCCTTTCAAGGCGAACATCACGGCCAGGGTGAACAAAAGCCCGATTATCGAAAGGGAGTCCAGGTAGAGGCGGATTTTCTCGAAACCTTCTTCCCCCACCTTTTTAATGCCGAAGTACCGGGTAAGATAGCCGGCCAGCAGCGGCAGGCCCAGGTAGAGCAGCACGCTTTCGCCCACCAGCCACACGTCGAAGTCGACCGTGCCCAGCAGCAGCTTGGCGTAAACGGGGATGAGGATCATCTGTATGATTGAGTTAAGCGCCACCAGCACTATGGCCAGGGCGTTGTTGCCCAGGGCCAGAAAAGTGAACACGATGACCATGGCGATACAGGGCGCCAGGCCGTAGAGCACCAGGCCGACGTAAAAATCGGGGTAGGCGGTGAGGAAAGTTTTGGCCAGCAGCAGCATGAAGAAAGGAGCCACGGCGTAGTTGAAAAACAACACCACCGCCAACTGCTTCGGCGACTTGACGGCCCTGCCCAGGTCCTCGAACCGGATTTTGGTCATGGCCGGGTACATCATCAGGAAAAGGCCCGCCACCACACCCAGCGCCAGGGTGTTGGGCAGGTCGAAGATATAATTGCCCCTGAAGATGGCTTTTAACGCATCGATGGGCGGGGTGAGCTGGAAGTTGGAAATAGCGTAAACTTTGCCGGTGTAAATACCTATGGCCATGCTGAGCAGCACAAACACCGGCAGCAGCCGGAAGTCCTGGAGCCTGTGCAGGAAAGATTGCCGGGACATGATTGACCCCCCTGTGATGAAGCTCTTATATGAGCTTATGATAATATTATTATGTAGTAATTATAATGGAGGGTTTTCTGTTTGGCAATAGATAAGTAATAAACCGGCTTTTTTTATCACCGTTATTTCAATGCATAATGGAACGCCCCTTTCATAAGTTTGTTAAACTCCGACGGCCCTTGTCCTGACCTGAACAGCGTGTTAAAATTATGAAAAAAGACCGGGAGGCAGATATTTAATGAACCTGCCGCTTAGAGAAATTGAAATACCCCAAAAAGAAGTGTATACCTATGCGGATTATACCCTGCTGCCGGAAGGAGCGCCTTATCAACTGATCGGAGGTAAGCTGGTGATGACTCCTGCGCCGACCACTTATCATCAAATCATTTCCATGCGTTTGGAAGTAAAGTTTGCCAATTTTGTTGCGGAAAAAGACTTGGGTATAATTCTTGATGCTCCGGTAGACGTGTATTTTGAAGAAAAAGAAACCTACCAGCCGGACATTGTCTTTATTGCCAAAGACCGGCTGTACATCATCGAACCGGCCAAGATAAAAGGTGCCCCCGACCTGGTAGTGGAGATTCTATCTCCCTCCACCGGTTATTACGATTTGAAGAAAAAGGCCAGGACGTATGCCAGGCACGGGGTTAAAGAGTACTGGGTTGCAGACCCGGAAGACAGGAGCATCGAAGTATATATATTGGCTGAAGAGGGAAATTTTGTACTAAATCAGAGGGTTGAGGAGGAAGGCAAAATAAAGTCGGTTATTTTGGAGGGGCTTGGGGTGGAAGCAAAAGAAATCTTTGCTCAGATATAAGGAGAAGCCGTAAAAGTTGTCGAAAAATTTGGTTTAGTGATTCACCATAAAAAATTAACTTGAGGAGGTCTGAAAATGACGGCGAGAGAAACGTTGGACAGGCATTGCAAAGCGGCAATAGAAATGAAGGTGGATATTGTGGTAGGCGACCTGACACCCGAAGTGGCTGCGAATATTCAGCCTATAGCAGGTGCCCTGGCTGCGGTGCAGCCGGAACGGTATGAGATTTTAAGCGAAAATCAGGAAGGAGACAATTATATTTTTGAGGTAAAGTATATTGGGAAGGATAATAAGAGTTTATGTGTCCGCAGTAAGTGGGCCTTGTTTGGGGATGATTGGAAGGTGGTTAAAGGCGAGGTTGTAAAGTAATTTATCCTGAAAACCACTTTTTTGGCGCAACACTAAGGGCGGGTTACTTTACTTCTGCCGCTACCGCTTGTGGAATAGTGGTCTATTTTATCGTTTAATGAGGGCGGGCCGGAACTTTTGCGCAGAGTTTCCGGCCCTTTAATTTATGGAATCGCCGGGCTTCGGTTGGTGGAAATCTCACAATTGCATATGAGATTAAAAAAAGAGGCAGGAAAAAGAATAGAAGTATTATAGGCCAGCTAGGGGGTGGAAAAAACAATCTAAGCGGCATTATTGATGTTGCTATTATGCAGTCATTGGTAAAGAGGGGTGAAGTTAAGGAACTTATCCGCAACTATGGCATGGTGATAGTAGATGAATGCCATCATGTTCCGGCATTTAGTTTCGAACAAATATTGAAAAATGTAGCCGGCAAATATGTTTATGGACTAACTGGGCGGAACGGATATGAACATATTTTTCGATACTTCAGCCCTTGTCAAATTCTTTCATGAAGAACCCGGGACAAAAATCGTAACAGATTTAATAAACAACCCGGATAACAACATTAAAAGCTCTTGGCGCTCTGGTATCCTGAATCCG
The DNA here is from genome assembly GCA_020062745.1 of Deltaproteobacteria bacterium. GTDB lineage: Bacteria > Bacillota > Desulfotomaculia > Desulfotomaculales > JAGUVT01 > JAGUVT01. The sequence goes on along the minus strand of JAGUVT010000132.1, from coordinate 2,957 downwards.
GGGGACACAATACATAATTACCGGACGGAAACAAACTGCCCAAACGCCTAACAGACCGTCCTTCGGGAGTAAGATTTTCAGCTGATATCAAAGAAATTTGGCCGCATACAAAATCTCTCCAGGGTTGGTCCGAAGATACTGCCGGGTACCGAGAAAAATAAGTATTATGTCGAGGCTGTTCCGCAATTCCTATCCCCGTAATTCCCAACCGTAAAAATAATGATATTTCAAGATCTGACCCCATTTTCACCCCCATTTTCACCATTGACGACATCCATGAACTATTTGAGCAGTTTAACAGGCGGGTTTCAGAGGCTTCGGCTTATTCCAGTTTGCCGGGCAAAATCATCATTTCTTCAAAGCACTGCACCTGACCCCATTCCCCGCACATTCCCCGCAAAAAGCCTAGCAGGGAAATGACTACCACTTTTTGTTTACAAGTTGACCTCCAAGGCGTATACTATATATAAAGAATCCTTGAGATTTCAAGAATTGGAAGGAGGGATATTGATGAACCTTGCAAAAGTATCCGCAAACGGTCAAATCACCGTTCCAGTCGAAATACGCCGCAGGCTCATGCTCAAGGAAGGTGATAAAATACTCTTTATTGAGCGTGAAAATGGTGAAATTGTTATCAACAATGCTTCAGCAACAGCAATACTAAGAGCTCAAAAAGCTTTTGAGGACGTGGCAGAGGCAATTGGTATCAAAGATGAAGATGAGGTACAGGCTCTCGTTGACGAGGTACGCTACGGAAAGGAAGCGGAACAATGAAGGTGCTGGCCGATACAAACATCCTTATATCGGCATTGCTCTGGCCTGATTCAAAACCTGCCTCTGCTCTGCTTCACGCCGCACGGTATCACGAGTTGGTGCTTTGCGACCTCTTTTTCAACTTTCACCAGATCAAATCAGAGGGGAATCCAGGGGGATTTCAAGCATCATCCTTGGATTCTTTTGGGGAGACTGGCATTTACCTTAGTTAGAGGAGAGGGAAAAGACGTTTGCGGGTGGCCCGGGCAAACCATACCAGCGCCATAATTACAGTCTGCAAGATCATCCTCGTGGAGGCACCCAGCGCGCGCATAATGCCGAATTACACTCTCTTAGAAGTTTGTGGAATTACATCTTTTAATTTATCCAGCGAAGAACAGGAAAGATGGTTGTATTCGTTTCAGGAAGTTTATCCTGTTAATATTCTTGATCCTTATAATAGTAAACGGGTCGGACAGTTAAATATTGCAGACTACTTGCTCAGTTTAACACCGTATATTCTCAAAAAAATGACTGTTGGTGACGCAATTTTTCTAAGAGAAGCAGAGCTGTATAACTCCACTGCAATTGTTACCTGGAACAAAAAACATTTTCTCGGGCGTACGGGCATCCAGATTCATTCACCAGACGAATACCGGGTAATCTTAATGTAATGTTGTAAGCTGAAGCTCGTTTAATCCAGTGCGGCGCAAAGAAATCTTCTTTTCCAGTTCCTGATAGACCCTGAAGGGCGTCTAATTCAAACAATGGAACCGTCCCCCTGTTTGCGTCCCCCTGTTTGCTAAAATTAACAGTAACAGGCCTGTTTCTTAACAAAATCTTAGTCTAACCCCCCTCTTTTTTTGCTAAAATATTTCTGGAACTTAAAAAGTTGAGTTTTAAAAAGAGGTGATTACGAAGGTGAATTACCTGCAGCTAAGTCAACCTGGTGATGGCTTAAAATCTAGCGTAATCAACAATATTTCCTGGAAACTGCCTTATCATTTACTGGTGGCCGATGTAGACGGCACCCTGGCCGTAGGAGGATTACCTTAATGATCTGGAGATGATATCCATGACCGGATTAGGAGTAGCGGTAGCCAATGCCCACCCCCAACTGCAGTCGGTTGCCGGCCGGGTAACGGCGGGACAAAGCTGGCGCGGCGTGCTCGAATTGCTGGACGAAATCTGCCCGGTGCAGAAAGGTTTTTTAAAATGCCCTTTTTAAAAGCGGAACTCCATTGCCATGTGAAATTATTCAGCCGCCGGGCTTTCCGGCCCGCTCAACTTCAGCGCCGGCTGAACCGGGCCAGGCAGTTGGGCTTAAATGTGCTGGCGGTTACAGAACATGTTGATGTGCCTGATTTCTGGGAAGTCTGCAAGCATCTGGAGTCGTTGTGCACAAGCGCTTCCGGAAGTCTGAACTGGAAAGGACTGACCGTCCTGACCGGGGCGGAAGTAAGTGTCAGTGAAGGAGGAGATATTTTACTGATTGGCTCCCTGGAAGCAATCAAAGAGCTGGAAGGCAGGCTGGGCCGCCTGAGCCCATGGAACTCCCCCTCCTTTAAAAGATTGCTGGACGCCAGCGAAGACCTCGGTTTCTTGCGCATAGGCGCACATCCCTGCAGACCCAATAAAGAATTATGGAAAATGGGCACGCTTCTCAAGCGTTTAGATGCCCTGGAAATAAACGCCGGCGAATTGTCTGAGGCCGGTTGGGTGCAGCACCAGGCAAAACAATTAAATCTCCCTGTTTTAGCCGGGAGCGACGCTCATCACTGGCTGCAGATCGGCCGGGTTTTTAATTTATTGCCTTTCAGCGCCGGTTTCACCGTTGCGGACATCAAAGAAGCTCTCGCCCAAAAAAAGATCACCTGGCAGAAAGCAGTATTTTTACCGTTTGTAAAGAGTCTATTTTTGAAAATCCAAAAGTAGTGACCAAATAAAAATAGGAAATACAGGTACGACAAGGTTTTAAATCAAAAGTTGGGTTAAGCTCAATTACGATGATGAAAGGTAACGAATCTAAATTAAATTTATTACTAAATAATCACAACATTTTGAATTATGCAGGCTCAATTTTTTTTACCAAGATACTGTATACTTTTTGTAACTACTCAGGCTAACGTCTGGGACTTAAGAATAAAACAGCTGCTTCCAAGGTCGGCGGGCCATACGCCCAACTTTAAAACATCAGTGCAATT
>JAGUVT010000069.1 GCA_020062745.1 Deltaproteobacteria bacterium | reverse complement strand
TCGGCCTGTCCGAAGAGGTAATTGAAGAAGCAGCACAGAAACTGAAAAGTTTATCAGAGGAATCCGGAATTCAGAATCAATAATTATTCTGAATTCTTTTAAAGCAAAGCGGTTAGCAGTCAGCGCTCAGCATTCAGTGGACAGCGAGGCAAAGAAATTTGTTCCTTTTTTATTGCTGATGGCTGATAAGCTGACAGCTATTTTCAAAAGGAGTTTAGTTGATAGATGTACGTTTGTCATACCATAGCTGAAATACGTGAATATGTCCGGCAGGCCGGGGAACGGGGTCTGGTTATCGGCCTGGTTCCCACCATGGGCTACCTGCATGAGGGGCACCTGGAACTGATGCGCCGGGCGAAGGATCAGTGCGGGGTTGTTGTGGTCAGCATATTTGTGAATCCGCTGCAGTTCGGCCCCCGGGAGGATTATGCCGAGTACCCCCGTGATCTGGAGCGGGATGTCCGGCTGGCGGGCGGGGCCGGGGCGGATGTTATTTTTAATCCCGCAGCAGAAGAAATGTATCCGGAGGGGTACTGTACTTATGTGGATTTAGGAGATCTTACCGACAAGCTGTGCGGCCGTTCCAGGCCGGGACATTTTCGCGGTGTGGCTACCGTGGTTGCCAAACTCTTCAATATTGTGCGTCCGGATTACGCTTACTTCGGCCAGAAAGACGCCCAGCAGGTACTGGTGATCCGGCAAATGGCGGCGGATTTGGACATGGACCTGGAAATTGTGACTGTGCCCACCGTCCGGGAGCCGGACGGCCTGGCCATGAGTTCCCGCAATGTATACTTGAGTCCTGCCGAAAGACAGGCGGCGACGGTTCTTTTCCACAGTCTGGAGATGGCCGGGCGGGAGGTTGCCGCCGGCGAACGGGATGCGGCAAAGCTGCACCGGATGGTGATGGAAATGATTAAGTCCGAGCCCCTGGCAGAAATTGACTATGTAGAAATTTATGGCTATCCCGGCCTGGCGCCGGTAGCGGTTCTGGATGGCGCTGCGCTCCTGGCCGTGGCTGTTAAATTTGGCCGTACCCGGCTTATAGATAACACTCTTCTGGAGGTGTGAGTTATGTTCCTGACCATGTTTAAATCAAAAATTCACCGGGCCACCGTTACCGGGGCCGACCTCAACTACGTGGGCAGTATTACCATTGATGAAACTCTCCTCGAAGCGGCGGAAATACTGCCCCATGAAAAAGTTCAGATCGTCAACAATAATAACGGCGCCCGCTTTGAAACTTACGTGATCAAGGGGCCGCGTCATTCCGGAGTGATTTGCTTGAACGGGGCGGCGGCCCGCCTGGTACAGCCCGGTGATTCGGTGATTATTATTTCTTATGCTTTGTTGAGCCGGGAGGAGGCGCGTTCTTTTCAGCCGGTCATTGTTATGGTGGACGGGCAGAACAGGATAACCCGGGTCGGCCGCAGCGAGACCCATGGTGATACCGGTTAAGTTTTTCTTCTCCTTGACAACCTGATATAGAGATGGATAGAATGAGTTTTAAATCGAGGAGTGGAAAAACTTATGACGGAGCGGGATCAAATCCAGGAACTGTCTTTTGAGATAAAGAAACTAAAGCAGGAACATAAGGCGATAATCTTAAGTCACGTATACCAGCGGCCGGAAGTACAGGATGTGGCTGATTTTGTCGGTGACTCCCTGGGACTTTCCCAACAGGCTGCCGGAACGGATGCCGGGGTTATCGTTTTTTGCGGCGTTCATTTCATGGCCGAGAGCGCTGCCATTCTCTCACCGGATAAAATTGTTTTGTTACCGGAGGAAAATGCCGGCTGCCCCATGGCCGATATGATTACTGAAATCGATCTCTCCCGCAAGAAGGAGGAAGTGCCGGATGCCACGGTGGTATGCTATGTGAATACTTCGGCCGCAGTCAAAGCCGAAAGCGATATTGCCTGTACCTCGGCCAACGCCGTTAAGGTAGTGGCTTCCGTTCCGCCGGAAAGGCCGGTTATTTTTGTACCGGATAAAAACCTGGGGCATTATATTATGAAAAAAACCGGGCGGGAAATGATTGTATGGGATGGTTACTGCCATACTCACCACCGGCTTATGGCGGAAGATGTGCTTAAAGCCAGGGAAAAACATCCCGGTGCGCTGGTGCTGGTTCATCCTGAGTGCCGGCCGGAAGTGGTTGACCTAGCCGACGAGGTTTCCAGTACGACGGGGATGATCCGTTTTGCCCGGGAAAACCGGGCGAAAGAATTTATTATCGGTACTGAAGCGGGCATTTTGTATCCGCTGCGAAGGCAATGTCCGGAAAAGCGGTTTTACCTGGCTTCTGAGAAAATGATCTGTCCGAATATGAAGGCCACAACGCTGGAAAAGGTGTACAGGGCTCTCGTAAACCTGGCGCCGAGAATAACAGTTCCGCCGGAAATCCGGGAACGGGCTGTCCGTTCGCTGGAAAGGATGCTGGCCGTCAGCAGGTAAAAATTCGTACCGGCCTTCGGTGTTTTGGCCAAGATTGCCTCCGGAAACGAGGGGGAAGACTCTTTGTCTTATTTAATAAACTTCGACACCCGGAAACTGCCTGTGGTTGACTGTGAGTACCTGATTTTAGGCAGCGGGATAGCTGGCCTGTATGCTGCTTTAAAGGCCAGCCGGGCGGGTGGAGAGGTTACCTTGTTAACCAAGCATACAATGATTGATACCAATACTGATAAAGCCCAGGGAGGGATTGCTGCCGCTCTGGGGGACAGTGATTCACCGGACCTGCACCGGGAGGATACGTTGATGGCCGGTGCCGGGTTGTGTGACCGGGATGCTGTAAAAGCGCTGGTCACTGAAGGTCCGGATCGGGTAAGGGAACTGATTGAAATGGGGGCTGTTTTTGATTGTGACGAATGCGGCCTGGCTCTGACCAGGGAGGGAGCGCACAGCCGGCGGCGCATTTTGCATGCCAGCGGAGATGCTACCGGGGCAGAGATTCAGAGAGTGCTCACCCAAAGCGTCCGGAGCGATAAGCGTATCCGGGTTCTGGAAAACCATTATGCGATAGACCTGCTGGTTAAGGGCAATATCTGTTACGGAGCGATTGCTTTTGATCAGCAGGAAGGGAGAACCATTGTGTTTCGGAGTAAGGCGACTGTGCTGGCCACCGGCGGGCTGGGGAGGCTTTTTGAGTATAACACCAACCCCGAAGTAGCCACCGGGGACGGGGTGGCCTTAGCTTTCCGCGCCGGCGCCGAGATTATGGATATAGAGTTTATTCAGTTTCATCCTACCGTGCTGGCTTTGCCGGGGGCACCCCGGTTTTTGATTTCCGAGGCGGTGCGTGGCGAGGGCGCTTATTTGCGGAACGGGAGCGGCGCCCGTTTCATGCCTCGCTTTCACAAACTGGCTGAATTGGCGCCGCGGGACATTGTTGTGCGTGCCATTCTGGAAGAGATGGCGGTTACCGGTTCCGGCGAAATTTATCTTGACCTTACCCATTTGGAGCCTGCGGTGGTCAGAAGCCGGTTTCCCAATATCACCCGCACCTGCGCCGATCATGGACTGGACATCACGGCGAGCTTGATTCCGGTAGCGCCTGCCGCCCACTACATGATGGGTGGTGTAAAAACCAACTTGCACGGTGAAACCAATATTGAGGGACTGTTTGCCTGCGGTGAAGTGGCCTGTGCGGGGGTGCACGGGGCCAATCGTTTGGCCAGCAACTCGTTGCTGGACGGACTGGTTTTCGGCGGCCGCATTGTAGACCGTGCCCGGCGTTATTTAGAGAACTGTTCCGGCGCCCGGCCGGAGTTTTCTTGTGACTGGCTGCTTGAACCGGAGAAAGTGGATTTTTTTGCCATACGCCGGGAACTGGAAACAACGATGAGCCGTAAAGTAGGACCGGTAAGAAATGCTAAGGGTTTAACGGAGGCGCTGGAGTTTTTCGAACGTTGGAGTTATTTAGGCTCTCATCAGGTGGAAACCGTTGACCGGATGGAAGTAATGAATATGCTGCAGGTAGGCGAGTTGATTGCCGAAGCGGCTTTGATGCGGACGGAAAGCCGGGGCGGTCACTTCCGGATTGACTACCCGGAGCCGCGCCGGCGCTGGCAGAAGCATATTATTTTGAGAAAATAAAGCGACATTCAAGGTGAGCGGTGGAATGAGATTGCTGGAATTATTTTTAAGAAGGTAAGCAAGTTGGACTTAAACGTAATTGAGCTGGAATCATTGATCGAACGTTGTTTAAATGAAGATGTCGGCACCGGTGATCTTACTACTGAAAGCATTGTTTCTGCCGGGGCGGAAACTGAAGCCGTCATTATTGCTAAAGAAGAAGGAGTTATTGCCGGTCTGCCCGTGGCGGAGGCAGTTTTTCGCCGGGTGGATCCGTTTGTTGTTTTTAGTGCCCTGGTCAAGGACGGTGACCGGGTGCAGCGGGGGCAGGTACTGGTGGAAACCAGCGGGCGGGCCCGGCCCATCCTGACTGCCGAGAGACTGGCCTTGAATTTTCTCCAGAGGCTTTCCGGTGTTGCTACCCGTACTGCCCGTTTGGTGGAACTGGTGGCGGGGCAACGGGCAGTGGTTGTAGATACGCGAAAGACTACTCCCGGCTTACGCCTGTTGGAAAAGTATGCCGTGCGGGTAGGCGGCGGCCGTAACCATCGATTTGGCCTGTACGATGCCGTGCTGGTTAAAGAAAACCACATTAAAATAGCGGGGAGTATTACCACGGCAGTTGAGCTGGCCGGACGGGGCGCTCCCCATATGATAAAAATCGAGGTTGAGGTAGAGGATCTGGCCGGCGTGCAGGAAGCGCTGGAGGCCGGGGCCGACATTATTATGCTGGATAATATGACGCCGGCTGAGATGAAAAAGGCGGTTGAACTGGCGGCGGGGCGCGCTTTGTTGGAGGCCTCCGGCGGTATCACCGAGGAGAATATCAGGGCGGTGGCGTCAACCGGCGTTGATTTCATTTCGGTTGGCGCCCTTACCCATTCGGTAAAGTCACTTGACATAAGCATGTTGTTGCGCTAAATACTTTTCTTTGACTTGCGGGAGGTTTTAAGCGGTGAAGGAAGCGGTTTTGCGGTTGCTGAAAGAGCGCCGTCCGGGGCGTGTATCCGGTGAAGAGATTTGCCAAAAACTCAACGTAACCCGCACCGCGGTTTGGAAGCAAATCCGGGGCTTGCGCCGGGACGGATACAATATTTTGGCCCGGCCCAGGGCCGGTTATCTGCTGGCGGGAGTGCCTGACCGCCTTTACCCGGAAGAGATTCTTGACGGTCTCGGGACGGCTTTTATCGGGCGGCAGGTGTTTTACCGTGAAACTGTTCTTTCTACCAATGATCTGGCAAAGGAACTGGCCCGTGGCGGGGTGCCGGAGGGTACTCTGGTGGTGGCCGAGGAACAAAGCGGGGGGCGGGGCCGGATGGGCCGTGCCTGGCATTCCCCGGCCGGTGCGGGACTGTGGTTTTCGTTGGTTTTGTTCCCGCCCGTAAACCCGTCGGACGCCTCTCAGTTGACCATGCTTACGGCAGTAGCGGCGACCCGGGCGGTGCGGTCGGCGGCGGATGTACCGGCAGTAATCAAGTGGCCCAACGACCTGTTGGTAAAAAATAAGAAGGTGGTAGGCATACTTACCGAGCTCAGCGCCGAGATGGACCGGGTTAATTACCTGGTGGTGGGTGTGGGAATCAATGTGAACCAGGAAGAGGCAGATTTTCCGGAGGAAATTCGCAGAACGGCCACTTCTTTAAAGATTGAAACCGGCAGGCGGCTCTGCCGGCTGAAGTTGTTGCGGGCGGTTTTAGTAGAGTTTGAGAGATGGTATTCGTTTTGGTTGAAGGAGGGTTTTGCTCCTGTTCTCGCCGCCTGGAAGGAACTTTCCGTTACCGTAAAAAATTGCCCGGTACGGGCCGTTCATTTAAATGACACCTGGGATGGCCTGGTGGAGGATGTAGACGAGAGCGGGGCGTTGTTGCTGCGGCTGCCGGACGGCAGGTTGCAGCGTCTGGTAGCTGGGGAAGTTTCACTGCGGTTATAAATATTTTTCCTGAGAAGGGAAAATATTTAAACTTGTCGAACTGGCATTTTTGAAAAAATATAGTATATTGGGGAGTTGATAAAAATGCTAAGGTTATTTAATGTAATGGAAATTATGGTTTTAGAAACTGTCAGTGAAATTCTCTCTCATAATGAAACGTTGTGTAACTGCGAGCGTTGCCGGATGGATATTGCCGCCCTGGCGCTCAATGATCTGCCCAATTCATATGTGGTTACTGTAGAAGGCGAAGTGATGTTGAGGGTGCAGTCCTTAAAACAGCAGGCCAAGGTAGATGTGATCAAGGCAGTTAGTAAGGCTATTGCCAGGGTGGCTGATTACCCTCATCACCAAAAGAAAAAAGCGGCAAGGTAGTTTGGCCGGGTATTTTTAATTTATACTGGAAGGTGGAGGCAACCTTGATTTTAGTGTTTGATGTCGGTAACACCAACATAGTGCTGGGGGTTTTTGAAGGTAGCGCTCTGCTGGCCAACTGGCGTCTTTCCACCAACCGCAACCGGACTGCCGATGAGTATGGTATTTTGTTAAAAGACCTTTTTAGTTTTTCCGGAATCGACATGGCTTCCATTAAGGCGCTGGTAATTTCTTCTGTTGTACCCCCTTTAATGTTTACTTTAGAGAAAATGTGCTGCAAGTTTTTCGGCCTTGATCCGCTGGTGGTTGAGCCGGGAGTTAAGACCGGTTTGCCTATAAAATATGAAAACCCGAGGGAGGTAGGCGCCGACCGCATTGTCAATGCTATAGCCGGTTTTGAGCAGTACGGAGGGCCCTTGATTATTGTTGATTTTGGGACGGCTATTACCTTTTGTGCGATTTCGGAAAAAGGGGAATATCTTGGCGGCGCCATTGCGCCGGGTATCGGTATTGCTACAGAAGCTCTTTTTGAACGGGCGGCCAAGTTACCAAGGGTAGAAGTAGTCAAGCCCCTGTCGGTAATTGGGAAAAATACCGTGGGCAGCATGCAATCGGGGATTTTCTATGGTTTTGTGGGCCAGGTAAAGGAAATTATTTGGCGGATGAAGAAAGAACTGGGGAAGAATACTAAAGTAATAGCTACCGGCGGCCAGGCAGATCTAATTGCTCAAGAGGCTGCTGTTATTGACCGGGTTGACCCGTTTTTGACTTTGACCGGGTTGCGCTTGATTTACGAGCGCAACCAGTAAGGGTTCGGGAGTGGTAATTTTGCAGATTGGCCAGGTAAAACTAAAAAACCCTGTAATTGCTGCGCCGATGGCTGGTATTACCAACCGTACCTACCGGATTCTGGCTCGGGAAGCAGGCTGCGGCCTGGTCTGCACCGAAATGGTGAGCGACCAGGCCATTTTATATAGTAATCCCCGTACCTTTCAGATGTTGAATATAGCTGGGGAAATCCGGCCGGTAAGTGTGCAACTCTTTGGCTCCAACCCGGCTACCATGGCCCGGGCTGCGGTTATAGTGGAGGAACTGGGTGCAGATATTATCGATATTAACATGGGCTGCCCCACGCCGAAGATTGTGAAAAACGGAGAGGGGTCTGCTTTAATGAAGAATTCGGCGTTGGCGGCGGAGATAGTGGCTGCTGTGGTGTCGGCGGTGGAAGTGCCGGTGACTGTCAAGATGCGCAAAGGCTGGGATGATGCTTCGGTTAATGCTGTTAAACTGGCGCAACTGGTGGAGCAGGCCGGAGCGTCTGCGGTGACCGTGCATGGGCGTACCAGAATGCAGCTTTATTCCGGCCGGGCTGACTGGTCGATTATCGGCGCGGTCAAAGAAGCAGTTGCCATTCCGGTAATTGGCAATGGTGATATTTTGGGGCCGCAGGACGCCTTCCGGATGATCAAAGAGACCGTGTGTGACGGAGTGATGATCGGCCGCGCTGCTTTAGGAAATCCGTGGTTATTCACACAGATAGTGCATTATCTTGCTACCGTTGAATTATTACCTGCCCCCGATCCGATGATGAAAGCCGCAATGGCCTTAAGGCATCTGGATCTGCTGGTGGAGGAGAAGGGGGAGGAGGGGGCGGTACGCGAGATGCGCAAGCATGCCGCCTGGTATGTGAAGGGTTTGCGAGAAGCCGCCCGGATGAGGGACGTTATTAACCAGGTCAGGAGCCGGGCGGAGATGGTGGAATTGTTAAAAAAATTTTTAAACTTACTTGCAGTATTAGTAAACCCCTGTTAAAATTTTTTTGTATACTTTCGTGGATGAAAGTTAAAGAGGTGTGGGTTTTGTGGCTCGTAATGAGCAGCGGCTGGAGAAATTGGCCGCTAAAATTTTATGTGATGTGATTCCGGGATGGCTTAGAAAAATACAATAAGTTGAGGAGACAAGTTAATGAAAGAAAAAGAGGTCATTCTAACGGTGGCCGGCCTAAAAAAACTGGAAGAGGAACTCGAACATTTGAAGTCGGTGCGGAGGCGGGAAATTGCCGAACGGATTAAGCAAGCTATCGGATTTGGCGATATTAGCGAAAACTCCGAATATGAAGATGCCAAAAATGAACAGGCGTTTATCGAAGGACGTATATTATCTTTGGAGAAAATGCTCCGCAATGCCAAAATTATTGATGATGAAGAAATCGACACGGAAGTAGTATCCATCGGTTCCACTGTTCTTTTGAAGGACCTGGAATACGGCAGCCGGCTTAAATATACTATTGTCGGTTCAATGGAGGCCGACCCCGAGGCAAATAAGATTTCCAATGAGTCGCCGGTAGGGAAGTCCATCCTCGGCATGCCAAAGGGCACCGTCGTTACTGTGTCTGTCCCGGCCGGTGTTTTAAAATATGAAATAATTGACATTTTGAAAGAAGGTTCTTGAATCTTGCCAATGGATGACGCTGGAAATTTAACGGAGTTAAACGAGTTGATGCAGGTGCGCCGGCAAAAGCTCGCCTTTTTAAGGGAGCAGGGGGTGGAGCCTTACGGCGGCAAATACCGGCGTACCCACCTGGTTGCCCAGTTGGTGGACGGTTTTGCCGAACTTGAGGGAACGACGGTATCTGTTGCGGGTCGGATTACGGCCAGGCGCGGTCACGGCAAGGCGGTATTTGCCAACCTTCAGGACGGTTCCGGTCAGGTACAGATTTATGTCCGTCTTGACGATGTCGGCCCGGAGACATACGAGTTCTTTGGCCGGCTGGATATCGGCGATATTATTGGGGTGGAAGGAAAGGTTTTTAAGACCCGGACGGGAGAAGTTACGGTAGGTGTCAAGAGCTTGCGCCTGCTAGCCAAGTGCTTACGCCCTTTACCTGAAAAATGGCACGGCTTGCGGGATGTAGAATTGCGCTACCGGCAGCGTTATGTTGATTTAATTGTCAATTCCGGCGTGAAAAATGTTTTTCTAGCCAGAAGCAAAATTATCCACACCCTGCGCCATTTTTTGGATTCCCGGGGCTTTTTAGAAGTAGAAACACCAATGATGCACCCGATTGCCGGCGGAGCAGCCGCCCGGCCATTTGTTACTCGTCACAATGCCCTTGATGTCAACCTGTTTTTGCGTATAGCGCCGGAATTGTATTTAAAAAGGCTTTTGGTAGGAGGTTTTGAAAAGGTTTACGAAATTAACCGCAGTTTTCGCAACGAAGGGATTTCCACCAGACATAATCCTGAATTTACTATGTTGGAGCTTTATCAGGCTTATGCTGATTACGGCGATATGATGGAACTGACGGAAGAGATGCTTTCGACGGTGGCCGGTGAAGTGCTGGGCGCCACGCGGCTTAAATACCAGGAACAGGAACTAAACCTGACTCCGCCGTGGCCGAGGATTTCCTTGCTGGAGGCGGTGAGAAAGCATACCGGTCTCGATTTTAGAGTTCTTGATACCCCTGTTCGGGCTTATCAGGCAGCTTGCGGCCTGGGTCTCGAACTGCCGGAGGAGGCTGCCGGTTCCTGGGGGAACATCCTTAACCTGGTGTTTGAAGAACTGGTGGAGCCGAAGCTGATTCAGCCCACATTTATTCTGGACTATCCGGTGGAACTTTCCCCTCTGGCCAAACGAAAGGCCGGGGAACCCGAACTTACCTATCGTTTTGAACTTTTTATCGGCGGCCGGGAAATAGCCAACGCTTTTTCTGAGTTGAATGATCCGGTTGATCAGAAGGAGCGCTTTTTGCAGCAAGTAGAAAAGCGGCAGGCAGGAGATGAGGAGGCCCATATGATGGACGAAGATTACATTAATGCCCTGGAGTACGGGATGCCTCCAGCCGGCGGGCTGGGTATCGGCATCGACCGCCTGGTGATGATACTGACCAATTCTCCTTCCATCAGAGATGTAATCTTATTCCCACTGCTAAAACCACGTTGATATTGACAGGGTGCTTCCTTTATGGTAACATGAGAAGCCGATGGGGGCCTATAGCTCAGCCGGTTAGAGCGCACGCCTGATAAGCGTGAGGCCGGTGGTTCGAGTCCACCTAGGCCCACCATTTATTAAGGGGGTGTAGCTCAGTGGGAGAGCACCTGCCTTGCAAGCAGGGGGTCGGCGGTTCGAATCCGCTCATCTCCACCATGAGAAAGCTCCTGACTATTAGTCGGGAGTTTATGATTTTATCCTGACGGGTGAGTTATGCGTAAAAGGAAAATGTATTATGGCATTGTCGGCAACGGAGAAACCGCTCTTTTGATTGGACCGGGACTGGCTATCGAATGGTTTTGCGCTCCTCGTTTTGACAGTTTTCCAATTTTTGCCGGTGCGTTGGACCGGAAGAAAGGGGGCAGCCTGGCATTTAGCTTTAACCCTCCGGCCCGTTTTACCCGGCGCGAATACCATTACCGGACAAACATACTGCAGACAGTTCTTACCGGAGATGAGCTGACTGTAACGGTAGACGACTTTATGCCCTGGGGGAAAAGGTGTCTGGTCAGGATTGTTTCTGTTGAAAATACCGGAAAAGCGGCAATTTGTCCCAGCTTGAAAGTACAGATTGAACCGGTGAGAACGAAAGCTTTCCCTTTAAAAAGACAATTGCAAAACGGGTATTATGCCGTTACCGGTAAGGGTGTGGCAATATGTGTTGCTGGCAAAGAGGATTTTTTGACCGGTATGACGGAAATTTCCTTGGGCCGGTTAGGTCCGGGTGGAAAAAAACAGTTGCGGCTTGTCGTTACTTATGGGGAGACAGAAGAAAAAGCCAGAGGTGGATTGGATTCGGCGTTTTCCGAGTCTTTAGAAGAGGCTGTCCGTTTTTGGAATGATTGGCTGGCGAAAGCCAGGAAAATAGATCTCGCCGATCCCGAACTGCAAGAGGTTTACTACCGGAGTTTGCTGCTCTTGAAACTTTTAACTTACCCCAAAACAGGAGCAATTGTTGCTGCGCCGACGGCATCCTTTCCGGCCACGCCGGGTGGAAGCGATAACTGGGATTACCGTTACTGTTGGTTGCGGGACGGGTTCTACAGTGCTACGGCTTTTGACGATGCCGGCCTGCATGAGGAAGCAGGGCAGTTCTACGAGTTTGCATTTGCCTTGCAGCATTCTGACGGCAGCTGGCCCCAGCCGCTTTATACTGTTGACGGTAAGCATCCAAAAGAGATCATTATATCAGATTTGAACGGGCCCAATGGGGAAAAACCGGTGCGCTTCGGCAATAAAGCCGCCAGGCAACTGCAACTGGACAATGCCGGCAGTGTTATTCACGGGCTTTGGCATCATTATCTGGCGACGCAGGATAAAAGCGACATTTCCCGTTACTGGGGTAATATCCAACGGGCAGCCGACTGGGTAGAGCGTCACTGGCAGGACCCGGAGAGCGGCATCTGGGAAATACGGGAGTACAGCAGCCATTGGATTTACGGCAAAGTTTTGTGTTACACTTGTCTGGCGGATGCGGCCCAGATTGCAGAAGAACTTGGTTTTAAGGATTTCGCTTTACGATGGAGGAAAGTGGCGAATGCAATTAAAAAAGAGGTTGTAGAAAAAGGCTGGTCGCCGGTTAAGCAGGCTTTTGTGCAGCATTACGGGCCGGCTGCTCCGCTGGATATTTCTGTGCTGGCCCTGGAACAATTTGATTTATTGCCGGCAACTGACCCGAAAATCACGCAAACGGTTGACTGTATAGAAAGACCGTCGGCCTGTGCCGTGCCGGATGAAATTGCTGATAAACTATCCGAAAGGAACCCGGGCGGTTTGAAGCTGTGGGGGGGTATCGGGCGGTTTGAACAGGCGGTACTGCCGTTTTATCTGCCCACTCTCTGGCTGGCCCATCATTACCTTCATTTGCATCAAAACGAGCAGGCAAAAAAGTTGCTTGACATCTGTCTTGACAATATGACCGATCTCTACCTGATGGCCGAACATTTTGATCCCCGTACCGGGGAACAGTGGGGAAACTTCCCCCTGGCGCTCAACCACCAGGAATTGGTACGCCTTTTACTGAAGCTGGCCGGGCAAAAGTGACAAAAGGGACGGTTCTCTGTCACACTTCTTATCACACTCCTGGTTTCTGCCAAGACAGGGGCGATTAGTTTTCAGGATAAACCACCAGAATTAAGTATTGTGTCCCTTTATCTACTTCCGGGCTTTGGCTCACACGCTTCTCGCATGACGAACAAGCAAGCTTCCAGAGGGCATCAGGTGATCTGGGTTAAAACTCCTTTAACTTGTTGGTGAACCAGGCCGTGTGCAGGTCTTCATCGATGAGGTTGTCCCACAGAATATTAAGCAAGTGGCTGTCATCCTCCACCCGGCTGATAAAATCCTTGTAATCTTTCATGGCCTTTTTTTCCAGGGCGATGTTTGTCTTCAGCACCGCCTTTGCCCCCAGAATCCCGACCACGGTACCGCTGGCTTTGCCCAGCAGGGGTGCAACAGCATCTCCCAGCCGGGTGGGTTCGGCCCCCCGTTTTTTTATTTCCGCGGCCATGTTATCCACGTGCTGTTGCTCAATGGCGGCCACCCTGGCCAGGGTTTTAGCCAGGTAAATGTCTTCCATGGCATGAGCCTGAGCGGTATACAGGTCCACCTGGTTGAGTTCAAGACTGTAGAACCAGTTTAATCTAGCAAGGAGTTCCTTTTCGTTCACCAACTAAAACCTCCTTTAAAAATTTAGCAAAATAATGCTTTTACTTCCGGTAAAGGGCCTGGAAGCCCAGTTCGAGGCCCGTGATTTCCGCTACTTCCCGGTCGACTGTGAAGAGGTCTTCTTTTGAAACCTGCCTTATTGACGTTTTGCCCAGCGCCTTTACCGCCTCGGCCATTTCGTAGACGGTGGCGTTAAGGAAGTTGGCTAAGCTTTCGGCGCCTTCTTCAATGTTGAATTTATCTTTCAGTTTTCCGTATTCATAGGCTATCTGAGAAGGCGGCTCAAAGGGAAGTGCTTTTAAAATTTGGGTATGAGTTGCGGCGATCAGGACGGCGGTTCCCATGTATACGGCGTCGGCGCCCAGGGCCAGCATCTTAAGGCAGTCCCCCGGCGAGACGAGACCACCGCCAATCAACAGGCTCACCCTGCCTTTCAAGTTGTATTCCTGCCAGAATCTTGCCGCCCTGGCGGCGGCGATCAGGGTGGGCAGCCCGAAATCGTCTTGCAGGATGGGAAGAGAGTTGTGGGTTCCGGCCTCTGCGCCGTCAATACTGATAAAATCCGCCCCTGCTTCCACCGCGATCTTTAAATCCGCCTCGATATATTTGCCGGCGGCGATTTTAACCCCGATCGGAACACCGCCGGTTATATTTCTCAGGTAGTCGATCAGCGTTGCCAGTTCCTTTTGTGAGTTTACGCTTTCCAGCCTGTTATGGAGAACCGCATCCTGCCCGCTTTTCAGCCCCATTCTTTGTCTTAACTTTTTATTGATTGTTTTTGCTTTAATGGTTTTACCGATGCCCGCGCTGGCCCCCTGGCCGAACTGGATCTCTACGGCGTCGCTCTGTTTAATGATTTTTTCGTCTTTGTTCCAGGCGGCCCGGGGGTACTGTAAAATCAGGTGTTTCGCCGCCTTTCGCTCTGTCTCCAGCCAGGGGCCGACACCTGTGTTTGCGGCCGTGCCGGCGGCGCCGGCCCCCATGGCAAAGGCGATTTTGTATGCTTCGGTCAAGGCCACGCCGTAGCCCATGCCGGAGATCAGGATGGGGATTTTTAGTTTAAGGGGTCTTTTCGCCGCAGGGCCGATTACCACACCGGTATCGATTTCTGTTTCTTCCGGCGTGGGCAGGGTTTCCAGTTGGGCGATGTTGAACATGATTTTATCCAGGTATGGATGTTTGCGCGGGCTGCCCAGCGGCCTTTCAATGAAAGCACTGGTGTGGGCGCGCAGTTCTGTTTCCACCAGAACGTTGGGGGTTAACCTCTGGATGGAACTGGCCAACTCCCACAGGTTCTGGTCGTATTTTTTCGTAATCAGCGGATGGATTGCTTTACGGAACAAATAACCGGCTGCCTTTTTGGAAAGATAAAAGCCGCCCAGAACAGATAATGTAACCAGGCCTATTGTTTTCAGGCCACCTGCTTTCTTACCCGGCATTATGCCACCCTTTCCGGTTTCATTTAGCTATGAGGTATTATGCATCGGAAGAAAATAATTCTTCCACCGTTCCGGTGAAAAATCCTGGAAGGCCAAGAAATAAATTTATAAACAAACCATAAGCTGCACACAATAAGTTTAAGAAAGTGGCTAAATTCTTTCTTCTTGCAAAGGAGCTTGTTTAATGGCGTTTTTAACCAGAACCAGGCGCTCTCGGCGGGCAAAACCAGCGGGCAATGAACAAAACCGTTCCACCGGCGGCAGGGAAAGCACCGTTCCTTCTTTTCGAGATATGGCTTTAAGTTCTGATCTGGACGCCAACCTCGATCGCCTGAAGGAAATTTTCCGGGACTGCAGCGATATAGTTTTCCGGGAGTTTCTGTTTGCCCAGAAGGAGCAGATCAGGCTGGCCCTAGTCTACACCGACGGGCTGGCGGACAAATCCCAGGTGAGCGAGCAGATCATGCGTGCTTTGTCCCTGGAGGTGCCGGTGGCTGCGCCGGAAGCGGAAATTACCAGGGCCAACGCCCTGCATTTTGTTAAAATGAGGGGCCTGTGCATTCACCAGGTCAGGGAAAGCGCCAGGGTGGCGGATGTGGTGGACGCCGTTTTATCCGGGGATACCGTCCTCCTGGTGGACGGGCACGCCGTCGCCCTGATTAACGGCGCCAGGGGCTGGGAGATGCGCTCCATTCAGGATTCGCAGACGGAGGTAGTGGTGCGTGGTCCCCGAGAGTCATTTATAGAAACCCTGCGCGTCAACACTTCTCTGATCCGGCGAAAGATCAAGAACCCGAACCTGAAAATAGAGATGTTTAAACTGGGAGAGGTGACCAGGACCGATGTGGCCCTGGTTTACATCAAGGGGATTGCCAGCGTGGGTCTGGTGGCCGAAGCCAGAAACCGGCTCGCCCGGATAAAAATCGACGGGGTGCTGGAATCCGGCTATATTGAAGAACTGGTCCAGGACGACCCCTATACTCCTTTTGCTTTACTTCATCATACCGACCGGCCGGACCGGGTAGCCGCCTATTTGCTGGAGGGCCGCGTGGCTATCCTGGTAGACGGGACGCCGGTTGTATTGCTTGCCCCTACTTTATTTATCGAAAGCATTCAGACGCCGGAAGATTATTATGAGAAGTCACAGTTTATGACCGCAATCCGGATGCTGCGTTTGCTGGCCTTGTTTTTATCGCTGACGGCGCCGTCCTTTTATGTGGCCATTATTAGCTTTCACCACGAGATGCTGCCCACAGCGCTGCTTTTGAGCATAGCGGCCCAGCGGGAAGCGGTGCCTCTGCCGGTTTTTGTGGAGACCCTGCTCATGGAGATTGCCTTTGAGCTGATCCGGGAAACCGGAATTCGCCTGCCCCGGCCCATCGGCATGGCGGTCAGCATCGTGGCGGCCCTGATCATCGGCGAGGCGGCAGTACAGGCCGGGATGGTGGCCGCGGCTACTGTCATCGTGGTGGCTCTTGCCGCCATAGCGTCCTTTGCCGTCTATTACAGCGGGAGCGTTACCGTCCGCCTGCTGCGGTTCTTCGTGTTACTGCTGACGTCCGTTATGGGTTTGCTCGGCCTGATGACCGGCATTATTCTGATCGTGACGCATATGGCCAGCCTGCGCTCTTTCGGGATACCTTACCTTTACCCGGTGGCTCCCCTGGGTTCTGCTGATATGAAAGATGTAATTGTACGCGCTCCCTGGTGGGCCATGTTTACCAGACCCGGATTGATCAGCAAGAAGAACCGGCGGCGGATGGCGCAGGGATTAAAGCCGGAGCCCCTGCCGACGGGAGGTGAGCGGCACTGCTGGAGAAAGGCAGGATTGACGGCAGGCAGGCCAGTTTTCTGTTGGTCACGCTTTTTTTTGCCGGCTCGCTTTTGTTTATTCCGGTTTTCCCTGTGCTCCACGCCGGTCAGGACGCCTGGCTCTCAATTATTCTTGCTGCTGTCGGCGGCCTGATCATGGCCCGCCTGGTGGTGGGTTTGGGCCTGCGCTTTCCGGGGAAAACCCTGTTTCAGTACCCCGAAATAATCCTGGGCAAAGCAGCGGGAAAAGCGGTTGCCCTCCTCTACCTCTGGTGGTTCTTTCAGAATTGCGCCGAGAACTACCGGTCGTTTATCTCCTTTTTAGCCGTCTCTTTTATGCCTGAGACCCCCTTGATGGTATTTGTAGCTTTTGCGTTGATCATGGCTTCTTACGGGGCGTATTACGGACTGGAAGTGATCGCCCGCACCAACCAGTTGTTTCTCCCTTTTGTTATTGTATCTGTAGTATTACTTTTTTTCCTGTCTGTGCCGGAAATGACGGTCAACAACCTGCTGCCCGTCTTTGAAGCCGGTATGATTCACCTGGTGAAGAGCACCGCAGCCCCCCTGGCCTGGTTCGGGGAAGTAGTGACTTTTGCCGTGTTTATACCGTACCTCAACCGGCCGGGACAGGCTCACCGGGTGGCCCTGTTTGGTATTTTGGGTACTGCGGCCATTTACGAAATGACGGTAATCGGAATTATTGCCATTTTCAGCCCCGCTCTTACCGCCGGATACCTGTTTCCGGTTTTAAACGGCGCTCGCATAATCCACCTGGCCAATTTCCTGGAACGGATGGAACTGGTGCTGGTGGTGATCTGGACGGTAGCCGGCGTGATGAGGGTTACTCTCCTGCACTGGGTGCTGGTGCTGGGCAGCGCCCAGTGGCTTGGTTTAAAAGACTACCGCCCCATGATTTTGCCGGTGGCGGTAATCCTGACGGCGCTGTTCATGCTTATCCATAAAGGTATCCTGGAAGAGTATTATTTTCTGGCCTGGGTCTGGCCGCTTTACAGCCTGATTATTTTTGAGGCGGGGCTTCCGTTTTTATTGCTGGCCGTTGCTGCAATAAGAGGGGTGGGGGGAAAATCGGGTTGAGCAAAAGGGTGGCTTTTCTATTTCTGATTATTGTCTTGCTCGGCTTGACGGGGGGGTGCTGGAGCCGCAAAGAGTTGAGCGAAACGGCCATCATCCTGGGGGCGGGGATCGACCGCGAGCCGGACGGGAAGGTTAGGTTGACCTTGCAAATAGCCAGGCCGGCTGCTTTTGGCGCTACGGAAGGGGGTGGAGGTGGAGGAGGCGGCGGCGCGATGGTGGGGACCGTCTGGGTGGTTTCCGGTACCGGGGAGACGGTTTTTGACGCCCAGCGTAACCTGTCTTTGCAGGTGTCCCGGCGGCTTTACTGGAGCCACAATATTATTTTAATTTTTGGGGAAGACGCGTCCCGGCAGGGGGTGCGGGAGGTCATTAATTTTTTCAGCCGCTCGCCCCAGCCCCGGGAGACCATGTGGGTGGGGGTGGCTAAAGGAAAAGCGGAGGAACTGCTGACGAGCCATTCGGCGATGGAAAAAAGTTCGGCTCAATCGCTGGGTTTTCTGGAGCGGATGAAGGCCGGGCTTTTTGTTGAGTATAAGGACTTTATCAGGGACCTGGCCTGTCCGGGTACCAACCCGGTGGCTCCCCGCCTGGAGCTTTTGTACCGGGGCCGGCATGAAGGGCCGGTTATGGAATTGGGACCTGGCTACCACAAAGAGGCCGTGCTTACCGGGGCGGCGGTTTTTAAAGACGACCGGCTGGTGGGCTGGCTGGACGAATCAGAAACCAGGGGGCTGCTCTGGCTGCGGAACCTGATTAAAAAAGGGGCGGTTACCGTTCCCTCGTTGAACGAGCCGGAAAAGAAAATAACGATGGAAATTATCCGCAGCAAAACAAAGGTTGACCCGTATTATGACGGAGAGAAGGCGAGTTTTGAAGTACAGATCCGGGTGGACGGGATGTTGATTGAGCAGCAAAGCAAGGAGGTATTTACCGACCCGGAAGTGATGGCGGCGCTGAAGAAAAGCCTGGCCGCGGATGTGGAAAGAAAGGCCCGCAGCGCCCTGGAAAAAGCCCGGGATGATTACGCCGTGGATGTTTTCGGCTTCGGGGAGGCCTTTCACCGCAAGTACAAAAAAGAGTGGCCGGCATTAAAGGAATATTGGGATGAGGAATTTGCCCGTTCCGATGTGGACATTGCCGTGGAGGTGCGCATCCGGCAGAGCGGTATGCAGGCCGGGAGGTTGAGCATAAGAAGAGGGGCAGAACGTTAGGCAGGTGGGGTATACTTGATTTTTTTAGCCGTTCTGGTTTTTTTAGGGATAATCTTGTTCGAGGCGCCGATTCTGGTGAAAAAGAAAATGTGGCGGGAACTGGCGGCCTTTGCCGTTTACCTTGGTGTCGGCATGGCTCTGATCATTCCGCAGGTGCTGGATGTGGACTTGCCCAGACCTGCTGCAGCCATTGAAGCGCTGTTTAAGCCGCTGGTGGAATGGTTAAAGGCCGACCGGCTGTATTGAGGGAAAAATATACCGGGAGGGTCTTGAATTTTTTCGAGTGTTTTATATAATATAGTTAAGGTCAGACAAAGTCAAAAAGGGTTGAGACGGGATGTCTAACATTGCCGATTATATCGAGTGTTACTTGAAGAAGCTTCTGTCCGAAAATCCGTGCGGATATGTTGAAATCCGGCGCAATGAGCTGGCCGGCCGGTTTAACTGTGTTCCGTCCCAGATTAATTATGTTCTGACCACCCGCTTTTCGGCCAGCCAGGGTTACCTGGTCGAGAGCCGCCGGGGCGGCGGCGGCTATGTGCGGGTTGTTAAGCTGCCGCTGGAAAAGCAGGGCAACCTGGCGTTGGATATCTACCGGTTGATCGGTGATACCGTTTCCCGGTCTGAAGCAGAGGGGCTGATTGGACGATTGTATGAAGGGGAACTGATCACCTGGCGGGAGGCGCAATTGATGCAGGCGGTAGTCAGCCGCAGCATAGCGCACCTGGACGCGCCTCTGCGGGACCGGTTCAGGGCTTTGAGCTTAAAAGCAATGGTAGTAAGTATTTTGCGTACTACAGGAGAGACAAGGTTTTAAGGAGACTTTTGATTATGTTGTGTGAACGCTGTCAGCAGCGGCCGGCAACGATCCATTTAACGGAAGTTATCAACAACCACAAGAGTAAAATTGCGCTTTGCGAGGTTTGCGCCCGGGAAATCCAGGCGCAGGGTTTTGGCTTGTTGCCTCCTTTAAGCCTGCCGTATTTTTTAGCCGGGCTTTTGGGGCATGGGTTTAATGCTGAGTCTCTTGAACAGAGTGATGGACCGGAGATTAAATGTGAAAGTTGCGGATTGTCCGAATCCCAGTTCGTTAAGCGGGGTCTGCTGGGCTGCGGCAATTGTTACCGTTCTTTTGCAGAGAAGCTGGAGCCTCTCTTGCGGCGGATTCAGGGCAAAGTTGAACATGTTGGAAAAATGCCGGCGGACAGTTTAAAAAGTGATGCCTGGCTGAAAAATGAAATAGAGGTAATGAGAAAAAAGCTGAAGCGGGCGATCGAGGCAGAAGAGTATGAAGAAGCAGCCGGAATCCGGGACGATATCCGCCGGATGGAGAAACAGTTGGAGCAGGGGGTGAGTGGCAATGTCAATTAAAGAAACTGTCAGCAGCGCTCACAGTAAGTGGATGGATGGTTTTGCCCCTGAATCTGATGTGGTGATCAGCAGCCGGGTGCGGGCAGCCCGCAATCTGGAGCAGTTCCCTTTCCCGCACCTGCTTGATGAAGAAAAGGCGGCTCAGGTTATCAATGCGGTCAGGGAAGCCGTAGCGCATAAAGAAATGGTTGATCGGGTAGGAGTCCTGGAACTGGTGGTACTCAATGAGTTATCTCCATTAGAGAGACAAATCATGGTTGATAAACACCTGATCAGCCTGGATTTGCTGCTTGAGTCTCAAAAAAAGGCGGTAGTTTTGCGGGAAGATGAGGTGATCAGCGTCATGGTCAATGAAGAAGACCACCTGCGCATTCAATGCCTGCAGCCGGGCCTGCAACTGGATCAGGCCGGGCAACTGGTTAACCTTGTCGATGATTTGTTGGGGAAAACCTTGGACTATGCCTTTATGGAGAAATGGGGTTACCTGACCACCTGCCCGACTAATATCGGAACCGGCATGCGGGCTTCGGTGATGCTGCACCTGCCCGGCCTGGTTCTGGTTGGTCAGCTCGGCGGGGCGCTCAATACGATCAGTAAGCTTGGATTGACCGTACGGGGGCTGTACGGTGAAGGAACAGAAGCAGCCGGGGATTTGTTTCAGGTTTCCAACCAGGTAACGTTAGGCCAGTCCGAAGAGGAAATTATCAGCAATCTTACCTCTATTGTGAGGCAACTGCTGGCCCAGGAGCGAGTAGCCCGGCAGGCGCTTTACCGGGAAAAACGGGAACTGGTTGAGGATCGGGTATGGCGGGCTTACGGTATCTTGAAGCATGCCCGTGTCCTGTCGTCGGAAGAAGCCTTGAAGCTTTTCTCTAGTTTGCGGCTGGGGTTTGATCTGGGAATTGTTTCTGATATTTCAACTGGTTTAATTACCGAGCTAATGGTAATGATCCAGCCGGCTTACCTGATCAAAATGAGTGGCGAAGATCTGCCGGCCTACCGGCGGGATGTGTATCGGGCGGAGTTAATCCGGAAGCGAATGGGAGAATTAAATAATCAGGGGGTGTAACATAAATGTTTGGACGTTTTACCGAACGGGCCCAGAAGGTGCTTTATCTGGCCCGGGAGGAAGCAAAGAGAATGGGTTACCCTTACGTGGGGACCGAACATATTCTTTTAGGTTTAATTGGTGAAGGAGAAGGAGTGGCGGCCAAGGTATTAACCGCCCTTGGGGTTGACCTCGAACAGGTCAGACAGGCGGTGGAGCAGGTTATCGAACCGGGTAAAGGGGGGACGCCGGTGGAGGTGAGCCTCACTCCGCGGGCCAAGCGGGTGCTGGAACTGGCAGTGGATGAAGCAAGGCGTTTGGGTCACAACTATGTTGGCACGGAGCATCTCCTGCTCGGCTTAAGCCGGGAAGGGGAAGGGGTAGCCGCTCAGGTACTGAACGCTCTGGTTGGCGACCACCGCAAGGTGCGGGATGCGGTGGCTCAGATGATGGGTAGTCAGGTTCCCGGCGGTGAAGAAAAGGCCGGCCAGGCTCGTCCGGGCAAAACGCAGACTCTCGATCATTTTGGCCGTGATCTTACATTTCTATCGAAGGAAGATAAACTGGATCCGGTGGTCGGACGGGAAAATGAGATTGAGCGAGTGATCCAGGTTTTAAGCCGGCGCACCAAGAACAACCCGGTGTTAATCGGTGACCCGGGGGTGGGTAAAACGGCTATTGCCGAAGGTCTGGCGCATCGCATAACAGCCGGCAACGTACCGGAAACGCTGGCCAATAAACGGGTGTTCCAACTCGACCTGGCTTCTTTAGTAGCGGGTACGAAGTACCGGGGAGAGTTTGAGGAGCGGCTGAAAAAAGTTTTGGAAGAGATTAAACAGTCCGGAAACGTGATTATTTTTATTGATGAACTGCATACTCTGGTCGGTGCCGGCGCCGCCGAAGGGTCTATTGATGCGGCCAATATTTTGAAGCCGGCTCTGGCCCGGGGTGAAATCCAGTGCATTGGAGCCACCACTTTGGATGAGTATCGCAAGTATATTGAGAAAGATGCCGCTCTGGAGCGCCGTTTTCAGCCGATCATGGTGGCAGAGCCCACAGTAGCGGAAACCGTGGAAATTTTGCGGGGATTGCGGGATAGATATGAGGCCCACCACCGGGTGCGGATTACCGACGAGGCTTTAGAAGCAGCGGCTCGCCTGGCCAGCCGGTATATCACCGATCGCTTTTTGCCGGACAAGGCCATCGACCTGATGGACGAGGCTGGTTCCAGGACGCGGCTGCAATCCTTTGTTCCCCCTCCCCAGTTAAAAGAACTGGAAAAAACGGTGGAAAAATTGCGCAAAGAGAAAGAGGCTTCGGTAAACAGCCAGGAGTTTGAGAAGGCTGCTGAACTGCGGGATCAGGAGCAGAAGATGGCAGCCGAACTGGAAAGGTTGCGGGAAGCCTGGAACCAGCAAAAAGGCGGCGCCGAACTGGTGGTGGATGAAGAAGCCATTGCTCAGATTACTTCCAGTTGGACCGGTGTTCCGGTGAAGAAGCTGGCCGAGGAAGAAACAACCAGGCTTTTGAACATGGAGGAGGAACTGCATAAACGGATAGTCGGCCAGGACGAGGCCATCCGGGCGGTATCCCGGGCAGTACGGCGAGCCCGGGCTGGTTTGAAAGATCCCAAACGACCGATCGGTTCGTTTATTTTTCTCGGTCCGACCGGTGTCGGTAAAACCGAGTTGGCCAGGGCGCTGGCGGAGGTTCTTTTCGGTAGTGAGGAGGCCATGGTGCACATCGATATGTCCGAGTTTATGGAACGGTTTGCCGTTTCCCGCCTGGTCGGCGCTCCGCCCGGTTATGTGGGCTACGAGGAGGGCGGCCAGTTGACTGAAGCGGTGCGGCGCAAGCCTTATACGGTAGTGCTTTTGGATGAGATTGAAAAGGCTCACCCGGATGTCTTTAATATTTTGCTCCAGGTGCTGGAAGACGGCCGCCTGACCGATGCCAAGCGGCGCACCGTAGATTTCCGCAACACTGTCATCATCATGACTTCCAACGTCGGCGTACAGATGATCCGGCGGGAAACAACATTAGGCTTCAAGGCGCCGGATAAGGAGCAGGAAGCCAACTACGAACGGATGAAGAATAAGGTTACCGATGAACTGAAGCGCACATTCCGGCCCGAATTTTTGAACCGGTTAGACGAGATTATTGTCTTTCATGCCCTGACTGCTGAACACATCAGGGAAATTGTTGACATTATGTTGGGGCAGGTAGCAGACCGGATCAAAGAAAGCGAAGTAAAAATCAAAGTAACTGATGCGGTTAAGGATATGCTGGCCCGGACCGGTTTTGATGAAATGTACGGGGCCAGGCCTTTGCGCCGGGCGATCCAGCGTATGGTGGAAGACCGCCTTTCCGAAGAAATGCTGAAAGGTACTTTTAAGCGGGGGGACACGGTGCTCCTTGATCTGGCTGAAAACGACGAAATAACGGTGAAAAAAGTATAAATCTTCAACTTTTTGCTATTTAATGTTATAATTAGACAGCTATCAGCTATCAGCTATCAGCTATCAGCTATCAGCTATCAGCTAT
>JAGUVT010000011.1 GCA_020062745.1 Deltaproteobacteria bacterium | reverse complement strand
TGTTGGTATCGCCGGCTGTCAGGTTGCTGGCGAGGCTCTGGAAGGCAACGTAGCGGCCGTCGGTACTGATGGAAGGGTAAAATGAGCTGTTGTTTCCCTGTGTTCCATCGGAGTATACGGATACGCGGATGGTTTCGCCGGTCTGGCGGTCGTGGACGAAGATGTCGGATTTGCTGTTGGTGTCGCCGGCCACCAGGTTGGTGGCGTTGCTTTCAAAGGTGACGTAGCGGCCGTCGGCGCTGATGGAGGAGTTGTAGGAATTGCCGTTTCCCTGGGCGCCGTCGGAGTAAACGGAGACGCGGGTGGTCTGTCCGGTTTCGCGGTTGTGGACGAAGATATCGGATGCGCTGTTGGTGTCGCCGGCCACCAGGTTGGTGGCTTTGCTCTCGAAGACGAGGTAGCGGCCGTCGGCGCTTATAGAAGACCTGCTGGAATTGCCGTTTCCCTGGGTACCATCGGAAGTTGCTGATACGCGGGTGGTTTCGCCGGTTTGGTAATCATGGACGAATATATCTGTTCTGCCGTTGGTGTCGCCGGCCACCAGGTTGTTGGCGTTACTCTCGAATACAACATAGCGGCCGTCGCCGCTGATAGACCCGCGGTGGTATACTGCTGAGGAGTCGTTTCCCTGGGTTCCATCCGAGGCTATTGAAACACGGATGGTTTGCCCTGCTGCCGGCAATGTCCTGGCGCTGGCGGTATTGCCGGGTTCCGAGCAGTTACCGGCGGCGTCGAAGGCTTTAACCTGATAATAGTACCTGGTAGCAGGGGAGAGGCCGGTATCGCTGTATGAAGTATCGCTGACGGTGGCGGTTTGCGCGAAAGGGCCTTCCGCCAGGCTGCTGCGGTAGACGGCGTAACCAACCACCCCCACGTTGTTAGCAGAAGCGGTCCAGGTAAGATTTATCTGTTCCGGGCCGGCCGGGACGGCAGTTAAATCAGAGGGGGCAATGGGCGGAGAGGTGTCGGGCGTTGCCTCAGTAATGGCGCTGGTGATGTTGCCGGGTTCCGAGCAATTGCCGGCGGCGTCGAAGGCTTTAACCTGATAATAATACCTGGTGGCAGGGGAGAGGCCGGTATCGCTGTATGAAGTATCGCTGACGGTGGCGGTTTGCGCGAAAGGGCCTTCCGCCAGGTTGCTGCGGTAGACGGCGTAACCAACCACCCCCACGTTATCGGTAGAAGCGGTCCAGGTAAGATTTATCTGCTCCGGGCCGGCCGGAGCGGCAGCCAGATCCGCCGGAGCGGCAGGTGGTATCCGGTCTTTAAATGCACTGCCGGCAGAATTTAAATCCCGCTCTATTTGTTTTAGGGCCAGGGAGACAGTTTCTTTTATTTGCGGCTTTTCATTTAAGAAGCTGGACCACTGGTTGGCAGGCAGGTCAAAAGCAGGCGGCGGTAAAAGTGTCGGCGGCAACTGCCTTTCAATTTGCTGAGACTGCTTTAAGGCCCAACCTTTGACATTCAGCCAGATGCGTTTATCAGTTGTGGTTAATGCTGAAGGCGGTGCAGGTGAAGAAGTCCCCGGGTTGATAACCTGTGTTCTTTGCCCGGATTCTAAATTTACTTTTCGGTTGCCCACTGTCACCTGTCCTTTACCGACAAGCAAGGTGACCTGGGCGCCGGCTTCTGGTGAAACAGTTGCTTCCCAGAAACCGTCATTTATTTCCACTTTGCTTCCGGGCATTTCTATTCTGGCCCATACCTTATCTGCGTCTGCACTGTTCCAGGGGAGCCGGTTTTGTTCCGCCGGTTCCGGTTTTAGAAAACTGGACTGCCTGGTGGCGTGGGCGCCGTAAAGCCGGCCCCCCGCAAGGTGAAGCTCCAGGCAGTCGGTTAAGACGCCGGGAGTTCCCGATTCTGTAAGGCAGGTGCGGCCTTTCATCCGGCCTATGATCAGGTTGCTGCTGTTCTCCATCCTGATGCCGGTTCCATCTGTAAAAGAAATCTCCGCAATACCGTTCCGGTCTGTTTTTAAAGCATCGCCGGCTCTGAGGCCGCTTGTTTCGGTCTCAAAAAGGGGTATGCTTTGCCCGGACCGGATCAGAAGAACTTTTCCCTTCAATACCGTAAGTTTGCTTTCCGGGAGCGCTTCGTTCAAATGAGGGCTGGTGATGATTGTGATTGCCAGGCCGCGGGCCATTTCGCCTCTGGTAAAAGGCAACTCCGGGGCGAACCTGGTTTTGTCACTTGATATTCCTGTAATTCCGGCTTCTATAGCGGCTGTGACCGGCCGGTAAGCCCAGTGATTGGGCTTAACGTCATTTACAACGGGTGCTGTTACTGAAAGCGGCGGATAACCTGCCAGCCTGAACAGAAGAGTTGCGGCTTCTGCCCTGGAGAGTTGCTTTTCCGGCTGGAAAGTGCCGTCGGGGAACCCCCTGACGAGGCCGGCTTTTGCCGCAGCGTTGATTTCCCCGCAAGCCCAGTGTGATTCCGGCACGTCGCTGAATAGCGTACTGGAATCAACCGCCGGTAAACCCTTTGTCAGCACCAGCACCCGGGCTGCCTGGGCTCTGGTTATACTTTCCCGGGGCCGGAAGGTGCCGTCCGGGAAACCTTTTAGAATTCCACGGCTGGTCAAATAATTAACGAATATGAAGCAAGGGGTTTCCCGGGTCAGGTCGGTAAATTTCCGGCTTATCGGAGAAGCTGTAATGGGTGGTGACGTTTCTCCGGAGCGGGGTGTGCCGGGGATATACAGCAGCGCAGATATTAGTATGAGTGCCAGGAGAAACTGGGTGGTCATCTTTTATTTACCAGTGCACTTAAAAAAATTTATTCCTGCTCGTTGTGAAATGCATTGACATTTATTATAAAAAACTGGAGATGATTTGTAAAGCAAAAATTGTAATTTTGATTGTGGCCTGGAGGTTCAGAAAATTGTCTTTACCGTGTTGCCGGGTTATTTTTTTTTGGTGCGTTGAATATCCATAAGGAATAATCAGGAAAAAGGGGTGACATTCCGGTGTGGTATAATCTGGCAGGGCAGGAAGTGCTGGAACGGCTGCAGTCGAGTGAAGAAAAAGGACTGACGGAGAAGGAAGCAAGGGAAAGAGCCGGGAGGATCGGGCCCAATCAACTGGACGGGCTGCCGGGAATTTCTCCCTGGCAACTGTTTCTCAGGCAGTTTAAAGATTTTATGGTGTTGACTCTCCTGGCTGCCGTGTTGATTTCCGGTTTTCTGGGCGAATACGCTGATGCTCTGACCATAATATTTATCATAGTAGTGAATGCTTTCCTTGGTTTTATCCAGGAGTACCGGGCCGAACGTTCCATGGAAGCTTTGCAGCAGTTGACTGCCCCGGAAGCAAGAATAATTCGTGACGGGCAGGAGCGCCGTATACCGGCTAAGGAACTTGCGCCCGGTGATATTGTGCTGCTGGAGGCCGGAGACCGGGTGCCGGCCGATGTCCGTTTGCTTAAAGTGAGCAGTCTGGAAATTGAGGAATCTTCTCTAACTGGTGAGTCAATGCCGGTCAGAAAACAGGTCGAAACCCTGCGAGGGAAGAATCTGGCGCCGGGCGATGCCGGCAACATGGCCTTTATGGGGACGTTAGTGAGCCGGGGCCGGGGCCGGGGTGTGGTGGTGGCTACCGGCATGGCGACTGAAATGGGCCGCATTGCCGGTATGATTCAGGAAGCCGGTCCGGAAGAAACTCCCCTGCAACGCCGTCTGGATCGCTTGGGAAAGACAATTGTAGTTTTTTGCCTGGCTATTTGTGTGGTGGTGGCGGTAGCGGGAATTTTGCGGGGCGAAGAGGCTTACCTGATGCTGCTTACCGGAATAAGCCTGGCGGTGGCGGCTATTCCGGAAAGTCTGCCGGCTATTGTTACAGTTACTCTGGCTATTGGGGTACAGCGAATGATTCGCCGCCATGCCATTGTCCGCAAGTTATCCACCGTGGAAACCCTGGGCTGTGCCACTGTGGTTTGTGCGGATAAGACCGGCACCCTGACCCGGAACGAGATGACGGTTAGAAAAATACTGGTAAACGGGGAAGTATATGATGTAACCGGTGAGGGATATGATCCCAAGGGAGAGTTTGTCGATTTGAGGGACAGGCGTGGAACGGCTTTTGAGATTATGATGCGGGTTGCCGCCCTTTGCAATAATGCTTTATTAAAGAAGGATTCGATTTCCGTGGGCGGGGTTTTTCGTGAAATTGTTTCCGGTTGCCCGGCAAGAAAGTGGAATATTTCCGGGGATCCCACCGAGGGGGCGCTGCTGGTTATGGCGGCAAAGGCTGGAGTTTGGCGGGAGAGAGTCGAGCAAGGGGAAGAAAGGGTGGCGGAACTACCTTTTGATTCCGGGCGTAAGATGATGACTGTAGTATACCGGCGTGCTGACGGAACCCGGGTGGTTTATACTAAAGGAGCTCCGGAGAATGTATTGAGACTTTGTACCCATCATTACCGGAATGACCGGTTGCTGCCCCTTAGTGATGCCGGGCGGGCGATTATTTTGGAGCAAATTTCTCTGCTGGCCGGCCGGGCGCTGCGGGTGCTGGCTTTTGCTTACCGGGAACTGCCGGCGGATTTCGAAGACTATACGGAAGAAAATATGGAACAGCGACTGGTTTTTGCCGGGCTGGCGGGGATGATCGACCCGCCCCGACCGGCAGCGGTACAGGCTGTGCAGACCTGCCGCCATGCCGGCATCAAGGCGGTGATGATAACCGGCGATCATGAGCTCACGGCCAGGGCGACAGCAAGGGAGCTGGGTTTGCTGGTAAAAGGCGGGCGTGTGCTCAGCGGGGCCGACCTGGACCGGATGTCTGACCGGGAACTGCAGGAGGCGGTCAATCAAGTGGGAGTATACGCCAGGGTTTCACCCAGGCACAAGCTGAGTATTGTGCGGGCGCTCAAACAGGCCGGTCACGTAGTGGCCATGACCGGAGACGGTGTAAATGATGCCCCGGCGGTAAAAGAAGCCGATATTGGGATTGCCATGGGCATAAACGGTACTGACGTTACCAAGGAGGCTTCAGCCATGGTTTTAACCGATGACAACTTCAGCAGTATTGTTGCTGCCGTGGAAGAAGGAAGAGGCATCTATGACAATATCCGCAAGTTTATTCGCTACCTCCTTTCCTGCAATGTGGGCGAGGTTTTAGCGTTGTTTCTGGCCATGTTGGCCGGGCTGCCTCTGCCTCTTCTGCCTATTCAGTTGCTCTGGATGAACCTGGTTACCGACGGCCTGCCGGCAATTGCGCTGGGCATTGATCCGGCAGACCGGGATATTATGTACCGCCCGCCGAGAGTGCCGCAGGAAAGCATTTTTGCCCACGGACTGGCTTGGCGGATAGTTGCCACCGGGGTGGCAGTCGGCATTGGAACCCTGCTTGCTTTTTACATCGGGCTGGCTGCGGGAAGTGTTGATCTGGCGCGTACCATTGCTTTCAATACCCTGGTTTTTTTTCAGTTGTTTTATGTTTTTGCCTGCCGTTCCGAGTTTCATACCATTTTGGAACTGGGTCTGTTTACCAACCCTTACCTGGTGCTGGCAGTGGCAGTGTCGGCTATGCTTCAACTGGCGGCGAACTACGTACCGTTTTTAAATCCGGTGTTTCATACCGTGCCTTTAGGAATAGAACACTGGGCGCTGGTTCTGAGTATCTCTGCGGCGCCGCTGGTGGCGGGTATTTTCTTCCGCCGACTGCAGACCAGGGCCGGAGAAAAAATTGTCTATTTGAAAGTTTAAATGGTATAATTAATGAAATTCAGTTAAAATAAAGCCGGTTAGGCAATTTTTAATTAAACTGTTCTACCAGTCCTTTATCCGGAGGGGGCTTGATTTGTCTTGTTGTTTACCAAGGTGCAGGGGTTGGGCAATGATTTTATACTGATTAATTGTTTGCAGGAGCCGGTTTGGTCCGGGGATCTTCCGGGGTTGGCCCGCCGGGCGTGCGACCGGCGTTTCGGTATCGGGGCGGATGGCCTGGTGCTTTTGCTTCCGTCGGATAAGGCGGACGTTGGGATGCGCATTTTCAATCCTGACGGCAGTGAGGCGGAGATGTGCGGCAATGCCGTCCGGTGTGCGGCCAGGTTTCTTTACGAACGCGGCATTGTTTGCCGGAAAGAGGTGCGGGTGGAGACGCTGGCCGGGGTTATGAAGCCGGTATTGCTTTTTGAAGGAAACCGGGTGGCTGCCGTGCGGGTGGATATGGGCGAGCCGCACCTGGAACGGTCGGAAATTCCCATGACCGGCCCGCCCGGCCGGGTGTTGAACGAGCCGCTGGTTCTGGACGGCAGTACCTGGCACGTTACCGGCGTTTCAATGGGTAACCCGCACTGCGTTATTTTTGTGCCTGATATTGAAAAAGTGCCCCTGGCTGAAATCGGGCCTCGCCTGGAGACGCATCCGTCCTTTCCGCAGAGAACCAACGTGGAATTCGTTGAGGCGGTAAACCCGGCGCAAGTGCGGATGAAGGTGTGGGAACGGGGGGCCGGAGAGACCATGGCCTGCGGCACCGGGGCCTGTGCCGCGGCGGTGGCCGGAGCGTTGAACGGCTTTACCGGGCGTGCGGTAACGGTGCATCTGGCTGCGGGTGACCTCCTGATCGAATGGTCAAAAGACGGTCATGTTTACATGACCGGCCCGGCCGAAGAAGTGTTCACGGGGAACTGGCCTGAGGGACGGTAGTCGGTAGTCCGTAGTATGAAAACTTAGCGCTGAACGCTGATAGCTTAATTTCTAAGAGAAAGGGGTTAAGGCAGGTTGCAGTTTACGGAAGCGCAGCGGATTAAAAATTTGCCGCCTTATCTTTTTGCCCGGATTGAGCGGCTCATTGAAGAAAAGCGGGAGGCCGGGGTGGATCTAATCAATCTGGGTATCGGAGATCCCGACCGGCCGACACCGGAACATATTATCCGGGAACTGATCAAGGAGGCGCAGAACCCGGCCAATCACCAGTACCCTTCGTCGGCCGGCATGTTGAGCTACCGGCGGGCGGTGGCGGAGTGGTACCGGAAAAGGTTCGGGGTGGAACTGGACCCTCGTACCGAGGTTGTTTCCCTGCTCGGATCGAAAGAAGGTATCGCCCATATTTCCTGGTGTTACCTGGATCCTGGTGATACCGTTCTGGTGCCCGACCCGGCCTATCCGGTTTATGCCGGAGGGGCGATCCTGGCCGGAGCCGAACCTTACCTGATGACGCTATATGCCGAAAGGGGGTACCTGCCGGACCTGGCGGCCATTCCCGGGGCGGTGGCGGAGAAGGCGAAGATGATGTTTATCAATTACCCGAATAATCCCACCGGGGCGGTGGCCGGTGAATCTTTCTTCCGGGAAGTGGTAGCTTTTGCCCGCCGGTACAACATCCTGGTCTGTCATGATGCGCCTTATTCGGACATGGCCTATGACGGTTACCGGCCGTCCAGTTTCTTGCAGGTGCCCGGAGCTAAAGAGGTGGGGATTGAGTTTCATTCCCTGTCCAAGATTTATAACATGACCGGCTGGCGGATCGGCTGGGAGGCGGGTAACGCCCGGGTCATCGAAGCTCTGGGCAGGCTTAAGTCCAATATTGACTCCGGTGTGTTTCAGGCCATCCAGTATGCTGCTGTTGCCGCGCTGAGCGGTGTGCAGGACAGTGTGGCCGAAATGAACGAAGTTTACCGGGAGCGGCGGGATGCCCTGGTTGACGGCTTAAACAGCCTGGGCTGGCGGCTCCAGAAGCCTAAAGCTACTTTTTACGTTTGGGCGCCGGTACCGGCCGGATATTCATCGGAATCTTTTGCCGAACTGGTGCTGGAGAAGGCCGGCGTGGTCATCACGCCGGGCACCGGCTACGGCCCGGGCGGCGCCGGCTACATCCGCATGGCTTTAACTGTAGAAAAGGAACGGATTCTAGAAGCTGTCGGCCGGATCGGACAGAGTATCGATAGGGTGCAATTTTAGGAGTAAATTTGCTGTGGCTAATTTTCTTCATTTATAGGAGGGGGTAAAGTGAGATTAGCGGACCGGGCCTTGCAAATAAGCCCGTCACCCACTCTGGCGATTGACGCCAGGGCCAAGCAGATGATGGCGGCCGGTGAAAAGGTAATCAACTTTGGCGTGGGTGAGCCGGATTTTGATACTCCGGAGCATATAAAAGCAGCGGCTGTTGATGCGATCCGTGCCGGCATGACCAAGTACACTCCGGTAGCGGGGACGGTGGAGTTGAAAAAGGCCATTGTCCAAAAGCTGCGCCGGGATCAAAATCTGGAGTATGACCCGGCGCAAATCGTGGTTTCGGTTGGGGCCAAACATTCGCTTTATAATGCTATTCAGGTGCTTTGTCAACCCGGGGATGAGGTGATTCTGCCGGCTCCTTACTGGGTCAGTTACCTGGAGCAGATCAAGCTGGCCGGAGCGAGGCCGGTCATTGTTAATACCGCAATGGAGAACGGGTTCAAGCTGACCCCGGCTGGGCTGTCGGCGGCTGTTACTTCCCATACCAGGCTTTTAATTTTAAACAGTCCCGGCAATCCTACCGGGGCGGTTTATACCGGGGCAGAGCTGCAAGCTCTGGCAGAAATAATTTTGAAGCATGAAATGGCGGTAATTTCCGATGAGATTTACGAGAAGCTGATTTACGACGGGCTGGAACATATAAGCATTGTTTCTCTGAGTCCGGCGCTGAAAGAGCGCACGGTAATCATTAATGGAGTTTCCAAAGCCTATGCCATGACCGGTTGGCGGATTGGTTATGCGGCAGCGCCGCTGCCGGTGGCTTCAGCTATGGCCGATTTACAAAGCCATGCTACTTCCAACCCTGCTTCAATAGCGCAGCAGGCTGCTGTGGCAGCCCTGGCCGGGCCGCAGGAACCCTTAGGACAAATGGTAGCGGAGTTTGCCTCCCGCAGGGACTACATGCTGGAACGACTGCTGATAATTCCCGGTCTGGTCTGCAACCGGCCCGGCGGAGCCTTTTACCTTTTCCCTAATGTGCAGGCCTACTTCGGCTGGCCTTATCAGGGTAAGGTTATTCGTTCGGCGAGTGATCTGGCTGAAGTTTTACTGGATGAAGCCAGAGTAGCGGTTGTACCCGGCGCAGCTTTCGGCAATGATAATTATTTCCGCCTTTCTTATGCTACCTCCCTGAAAAATATCGAGGATGGCTTGAACCGTATGGCGGCCGTTCTGGCCATGATAAAATAGGTAGAAATTTAAGGTTTTAAGGTGGTGCAGATTTGTTAAAGAGCATGACCGGCTATGGCCGGGGGGAAGCTATTGTTCAGGAGTATCAATTTATTGTGGAGCTTAAGGCTGTTAACCACCGTTACAAAGAAGTTGTTTTTCCGAGGCTGCCGCGACTTCTGTTGCTTTTGGAAGACCGGATCAGACGCTTGATTCTGGGGCGTGTGGCCCGGGGCCGGGTAGATGTTTTTTTATCCATACAGGAGAATCCTGATGCAGCCAGGACGGTAAAAGTTGACAAGCTTTTGGCGGTGGCGTATTATAAGGCAATAAAAGAACTTCAGGAAATTACCGGAGCGGCCGGAGAAATCGAGTTGGAGGATCTGGTTAATTTACCCAATATTTTTGTGGTTGGAGAACCGGTGATAGATGCTTTAGAATGTTGGCCGGCTGTCAAGCAGGCGGTGGAAGACGCTACGGAACACCTGGTTCAAATGAAGGCAGCGGAGGGAGCGGAGCTGGCGGCGGACATTTCCAGACGGTTGGAGGTGGTGGCCCGGCTAAACGAAAAGATCAAGGAAAGATCTCCGCTGGTTGTCGAGGAGTACCGGGAAAGGCTGCATGTGCGCTTGCAGGAAATCATGGCCGGCAGTTTAATTGATGAGAACAGGCTGGCTTGTGAAGTGGCCTTGCTTGCCGAGCGTTCTGATATAACTGAAGAAGTTGTCCGTCTGGCAAGCCACCTGAAGCAGGTACAGGCTTGCCTGGCGGCGGAAGAAGCGGTGGGCAGGAAACTTGATTTTCTGCTTCAGGAAGTGAACAGGGAAGTCAATACGATTGCTTCTAAAGCAGGTGACCTGGTAATCAGTCAGGCAGTAGTGGAGTTAAAAAGTGAATTGGAAAAGATTCGCGAGCAGGTGCAGAATGTCGAGTAAATTTAGGGAGGGAAAAGCAAATGGAAATCAAGTTAATCAATATTGGCTTCGGGAATATTGTTTCGGCCAACCGGGTTATAGCTATTATCAGCCCCGAGTCGGCTCCAATTAAGCGGGTTATTAATGAGGCCCGGGAAAGAGGTATGCTGATTGATGCCACTTATGGCCGCCGTACCAGGGCGGTAATAGTAACCGACAGTGAACACGTAATCCTTTCTGCCGTGCAGCCCGAGACGGTGGCTAACCGTGTGGTTTCAAAAGAAGCAACGGCGGTTCACCCGGAAGAAAGTGCATAATAATTTTGAGCAGGGAGAGGCTGTGGGCAGGAAAGGTATTCTGATTGTTATTTCCGGGCCGTCCGGGGCCGGTAAGGGAACTGTAAACCGGGCCTTGCTTTCCCTTTTATCAGACCTTTCTTATTCCATTTCGGCAACTACCAGGTTGCCTAGAAACGGGGAAACGAATGGAGTAAATTATTATTTTGTAACTGGGGAAAAGTTTCAAGAAATGATTGCGGCTGATAAGTTGCTGGAATGGGCAAAAGTTTACGATAATTATTATGGGACACCGCGCCAGGCAGTTGAAAAGATGCTGGAAGAAGGCAGAGACGTGGTATTGGAGATAGATATTCAGGGTGCTTTGCAGGTTAAAGAAAAATATCCGGATGCTGTTTTAATTTTTATCGCGCCGCCTTCTCCGGCCGAACTGGAGCGCCGTTTGCGCCGGCGTGGCGCGGATGCGCCGCAGGAGATTGAAAAGCGCCTTCGCTCTGCCGCTGCTGAAATGAGCCTGGCCGGCCGTTATGACTATGTGGTGGTGAATGATGAGGTAGAACGGGCGGTATCGAAAATCTGTTCCATTATTACCGCCGAGAAGTGTCGTTCTCAATATTATTTGAATAAAAGTGGGGGACTCAATGAATCAACCAACTCTTGATCAGCTTTTGCAGAAGGTGGACAGCCGCTATACGCTGGTGGTGCTGGCTGCTAAAAGGGCCCGGAATATAACTGATAACATGGATGTTGAAAGTAACGGCGCTGGAGTTAAGCCTGTGACCGTGGCCTTAAAGGAGATTTTCGATGATAAGGTTAAATACAGGCGGACCAGGATGGGGATAAAATAACAGGAGAGGGAAAATGCTGGCTGGAAAAGTAATTACTATAGGAGTGACCGGAGGCATTGCTGCTTATAAGGCGGCCTGGTTGGTCAGCAACCTGGCCGGACTGGAAGCGGAGGTACATGTGATGATGACCAGGTCGGCGAAAGCGTTTGTAAGCCCGCTTACCTTTCAGGTGCTTTCCGGTCATCCGGTACGGACCGGTTTGTTTACTGCCGGGGAAGATGCTCCCATTCCTCATGTTGAAATGGCCGCTCGCTCCGACCTGCTGGTGATTGTGCCGGCAACAGCTAATATTATCGGCAAGGTTGCCGGCGGCATTGCCGACGATTTGCTTTCTACTACGATTATGGCAGCTACCTGCCCGGTGCTGTTTTGCCCGGCGATGAATGTGAACATGTACCGGAACCCGGTGGTTCAGCGCAACCTGGCTATGCTTCGGGAACTGGGCTACCACCTGGCGGAGCCGGAGGTGGGGAGGCTGGCCTGCGGCACAGAAGGAAGGGGGCGGTTACCTGAACCGGAAATCATTCTGGAGCAGATTAAGGATATTTTGAGTCGCGCCGGTGATTTAAGTGGGATGACGGTGCTGGTAACGGCCGGTCCGACCAGGGAACCGCTGGACCCCGTACGCTATATTACCAATCGCAGTTCCGGCAAGATGGGGTATGCTGTGGCCAGGGCGGCATCCAGACGGGGTGCCAGGGTGATCCTGGTCAGCGGCGCGGTTGGACTTGAACCGCCGCCGGGAATAAAGCTGATTCCGGTGGAAACGGCACGGCAGATGTTTGATGTGGTGATGGAACAATTTCCGACTGTTGACATGGTAGTGAAATCTGCGGCTGTAGCCGATTACCGGCCTAAAGAAATGGCCGTCCAAAAGATAAAAAAGAATGAGAACAACCTGATTTTGGAACTGGAAAAGAACCCTGATATATTATTTGAACTGGGCAGGCGTAAGGGACGGCAGTTGCTGGTTGGTTTTGCGGCTGAAACCGGCGATGTGGAAGAAAATGCTTTATCGAAAGTGCGGCACAAGAACCTTGACCTTTTGGTGGCCAACGACGTTACCCTGCCGGGCGCCGGTTTTGGCGCCGATACCAATATTGCCACGCTTGTTTACCCTGACGGAACTGTAATTCCCCTGCCGAAAATGGACAAGCTTTCTTTAGCCCACCGCATTCTGGATGAAGTGCTGACCTTGCGCCGCGCGCGAAACATACTTTAATGATGAAGTGAGACAGGATTATCCGCGAAAGGGAGGAGTTGTCCAGTTGAGTAATGAACTTCTAAAGAAAGGGTACGTGCAGGTTTATACCGGCAACTGCAAGGGAAAAACCACGGCTGCCCTCGGGCTTGCCTTCCGGGCCATGGGCCGGGGCTTGAAAACTTATATCGGGCAATTCATGAAAGGCCAGTATTACAGCGAGCTCAAGTCGGCTGAAATGGTGCGGCCGTATGTTACCATTGAGCAGTACGGGAAGGATACTTTCATCCATGTGCAAGACCCTCCTTTGGAAGAGGACGTCCGGATGGCCCGGGAGGGGCTGGCGAAAGCAAAGAAGGCGATGCTTTCCGGGGAATACGATATTATCATATTTGATGAAATCAACACCGCCCACTACTTTCATCTGATTTCGACGGAGGAAATGCTGGACATAATAAAGTCCAAGCCGGACGGTGTGGAAGTGATTTTTACCGGCCGCTACGCGCCGCCTGAAATTATCGAAGCAGCCGACCTGGTAACGGAGATGGTGGAAGTCAAACATTACTATGAAAAAGGCGTTTCGGCCCGGGAAGGGATAGAACGCTAATAGCTAAATCAGGGGGGTGCTCAGCGTGTCGTCTGTTGGCCTTGCACAGGTTCTCTCCGAAAATTTTTACTGCATCCGGTGCGGTGAGTGGGTGTACTGTCCCGAAATGAATCAGAAATGCCGGGATGAGCAGGGAAAGGAAGTGGAAAAGATCGGCGAAGGTTGTTTGCATCAGGATGAAAAGGGGGAATACCTCGAGTGCCCGTCCTGCAAGGAACGTTTTTATATAGAAGAATAGACGGGACAGCGGGGCAATTTCACTTGCTGACTGCTAACGGCTAAAATTATAATTGGGAGGGGAAGATTTATGAAATTATTGATTATGGGGCCGCCCGGGGCAGGGAAGGGAACCCAGGCGGAAGCACTGGTCAAGGAGTTGCGGATTACCCATATTTCCACCGGGGACATGTTCCGGGCGGCGATTAAGGAAGGCACCGAAATGGGGAAAAAGGCCAAAGAGTACATGGATAAAGGCGAGCTGGTGCCGGATGAAGTTGTGGTCGGCATGGTTAAGGACCGTCTTTCTCAGCCGGACTGTGCCGGCGGTTTCTTGCTGGACGGTTTTCCCCGTACCGTTCCGCAGGCCGAAGCCCTGGATGAAACTTTGCAGTCGATGGGTATTGCTCTGGACGGCGTGATTAATATTGCCGTGCCCCGGGAAAGATTGATGGAACGCCTTACCGGACGGCGTATATGCCGTTCCTGCGGAGCCAGTTACCACGTCATTTTCAATCCGCCCCGCGAGGCCGGGAAATGTAACACCTGCGGCGGGGAACTTTACCAGCGCAGTGATGATAACGAGGTGGCGGTAGCCAACCGGCTCGATGTTTACGAAGCTCAGACCCAGCCGCTTATTGAATATTACGCCGGGCAGGGGCTTTTAAAAAATATTAACGGCGACCAGGAAATCAAAAAAGTACTGACAGACGTGCTGGCCAGCTTAAAATAGCCATCCAGCCTTCAGCTATGCTCATGCCGCAATACGGCATGAGTATCTGTCTACTGAGTTCTTCTTCCTAATGACTGCCGACTACCAACTACTGACTACTGCTAACGAGGTGGTTTGGTGCATCCGGACTCTGTTTCGCGAGCCGAATTTGCCGTAATCGGCGGTTCCGGCACATTTTCCATCAGTTTTCCGGAGGACCTGGAACAGGCCGGGATTCAGGTAATTGCCGCCGGCCTGGTTTTTACCACCCCTTTTGGCAAAAGCCCGCCTTTTAAGTTATTTAAACTGGATGAAAAAAAGATATTGACGGTCAGGATGCACGGCTGGCGTTCCGGCGTCTCCAGGGCTTCAGCTTCCCGGCAGGTGTTTTGGGTGCTGCGTGAAGCCGGGGTAAAGAAAATCATTGCCGAGGGCGGTGTGGGTTCAATTAACCGGTTGCTGCGGCCCGGGGATTTGCTGATTCCTTCCGACTACCTGGATTTTTCCATGCGTAAGGACGTAGGGTTGGGAGGGGAATACCTCCTGACCATGCGTCGGCCCGTATGTCCCCTGATAAAAAAAGAACTGGTGACGGCGGCGGAAAAGAGGGTTGGGCCGGGCCGGCGCGTGTTTGACTGCGGCGTCTATGCCGTTACTGACGGGCGGCACTTTGAAAGCCCGGCGGAAGTGGCTATGCTTGACCGCCTGGGGGCGGATATTGTCGGCCAGAGCATGTGCCCCGAGGTTTACCTGGCCAGGGAAATCGGGGCCTGTTACGGACGGCTGGATATAGTGTCCAACTACGCTGAAGGTATAGCCGGGGAGTGGGATTATTATCTATTGGAGGATATTTTCTATAAGGAAGCAGTCAACTCCGCTAAAATTATCCTGGAAGCCTTGTCCC
Organism: Deltaproteobacteria bacterium; assembly: GCA_020062745.1. Lineage (GTDB taxonomy): Bacteria > Bacillota > Desulfotomaculia > Desulfotomaculales > JAGUVT01 > JAGUVT01. The sequence continues at coordinate 36,460 of JAGUVT010000011.1, read as the reverse complement.
GCCTTGACGCCGGCCAGACCTGCGGCTGCCCGGACCTGCGCCGGGATACCCTGCTCCGGGATAAAGGATGAGCTTTTACTTTATTTCCCGATAGCGAGGTAATAATTTTTTGATTTCCTCCCTCTTTTTGAGATAGACATCCCTGGTCGGGATTACCCAACCGTTTAAGTGATTTCTGCGATGTTGCAGAGTCCAAAAGTGGTAAGCAATTTCCTCCCGGCTAAAACCAAGCTGCCAGTTTTCTTTTATTGCTGTCAGGCTGCCTTTGATCCCGCAGGTGCAGCATTCGACTATACCTGCCGGGCCAAAACGAAATGTTTTGCTGTAGCAGGCCGGGCACTGGCCGTCGGCAACCTGGCGGTGTTCGACGGCGCCGTGCAAAGCTTTGGCCACTCTTGCTCCCAGCCGGCGCGCGCCATTGACGTTTTCTGGGTTTAGTAGGACTTCACCCGGCCCGGGAGCATAGGCTTCCAGGTAGTCTATCACCTCGTAACCGTAGGCCAGCGGTAAAAGGTTTAAGATTTCAACCCCCAGGTAGTTCCACTTGCGGTTGCCGGCAACGTTGATGGTGGCCGCCACTCTGGTACGGCCGGCGATTGAGTCCAGGTCTTTGGAAATGGTCAGACAACGGTCTACCACCATTTTTACAATGCCTGGCGGGCTGAAAAGGTAAGTGGGAGCGGCAATGATCAATCCGTCTGCACTTTTTAGTTTCTCCCATAAGACACCAAAATCGTCGTCTAAAATGGCGCATGTACCTTTATATACACACTTAAGACAGCCCCGGCAAGGTTTGATCACCATATCGGAAAGGCGGAGATATTCAATATCAGGACAGTCTTTTTTTGCTTCCATTAAAGCTTCTTTTAAGAGCACGTCGGAGTTGCCCAGATGTCTGTGAGAGCAGGTAATGCCTAAAATTTTATGCATGAAATTTTTGCTCCTTTTATTAAATGCCTAATTTATTTTTATTTTACCTGGTTTGGAGTTTTTCCTGCTGCCGGAACGGAATATTGTAAAATGGGGGGCTCTTTTTTATAAACGAGGTTCTTGTTTTGCATAGAAAAAGAGGAAATTGTTAAGGATTGACGGTAGAGTGAAAAATGCGTTAAGATATTTAAAGTATATGAAGTGGCATCAGGGAGGAGTTTTGTTGTGAAGAAAAAGGACCTGGTTATTATCGGTGGCGGCCCGGCCGGGCTTACGGCCGGGATTTATGCTGCCAGGGCGGCTCTTGATGCGGTTTTGCTGGAACGCGGTGTTCCCGGCGGCCGGGCTGTTTCTACCGAATTTGTCGAAAACTATCCCGGTTTTAGCGAGGGTGTCGGCGGCCCGGAATTAATGAGCCAGATGGAAAGCCAGGCCCGCCGGTTCGGTCTGGAGGTTGACAGCGCCAATGTAGAGAAGTTGATTCCTGACGAGGCTGGTTTCCTGATTGGTAGCGATGACGGCGATATTCAGGCCAGGGCGGTTATTATAGCTACCGGAATGCAGGCTAGAGCGCTGGGAGTAAAAGGGGAAGCAGAATTTCTGGGGAGAGGGGTTTCTTTTTGCGCCACCTGCGACGGGGCCTTCTTTCGGGATAAAGAGGTGGCTGTTATTGGCGGAGGAGATGCAGCGGTGGAAGAAGCGATGTTTTTGACCAGGTTTGCTTCGAAGGTTTACTTAATCCACCGCCGCGATGAATTAAGGGCAACAAAGGTTGTTCAACGACGTGCTTTTCAAAATCCCAAAATTGAATTTATCTGGAACAGTACCGTCGCCGAAATCAGGGGTTCGACAACCATTGAAGCGGTGGTTATTGAAGATGTGCGTAATGGAGAAACCAGGCTTCTCCCGGTTGGGGGGGTTTTTATGTATATCGGTAACAAACCGAATTCCGAACTGGTTTCCGGACTGGTGGAAGTTGATGAAAAAGGCTATATCATTACTGATGAAAATATGAGGACTTCCCGTCCCGGTATTTATGCGGCGGGGGATATTCGCCGGAAGCTGTTGCGGCAGGTGGTTACCGCGGTAGCGGACGGGGCAATTGCCGCAATGGCGGCGGAAAGTTATTTAACAAAGTAGGAGGAAAACGCAATATAAAAGAAAATGCTGTATCAATTTTTGATACAGCGGAGAAAGGGAGAGGAGATTAGGTTGTAAACATTGTAAAACTAAAACTTAAGTTTATTGTAATGGAAGTTTTATTAAAGCGGAAGCTTTATCTGGCCAATGGTAATATTTTATGCCTGAGTGGCTGTATCTGAAGGAGTTTTAGAAATCTCACGGGGGCCGGGAAAGAATATTAGGGAAAGTTATTATTCGGAGAGCAGAGAAGGGCTTTCGGTGCTGTAATGCAAACATGTGTTTGCATTACAGCGTAACATGGCGGGGGTAGAGTCTTAAAGCAATCTTCCATGTGAAGAACACAGAAGTCAGACTCCCACGCCGCCTACGGCGGCACCATCAGAGGAATGAAAATGTCTTCTCAGTGTCATTGCGAGGAGGCCGAAGGCCGACGAAGCAATCCGCTCCGGTGGTAAGAGAGATTGCTTCGCCTGCGGCTCGCAATGACCCAGTAAGGGGTTATTTTCGGGGCAGATTGACGTTTACAAAAAATAGTAAGAATGGAGGTATATCTTTGCAAGAAATGCTTAAAAGATTTTGGGCCGGAGAACAGCGGGCCCTGGCCAGGCTGATTTCTGTAGTGGAAAATGAGATGCCGGAAAAAGATGAGTTGCTCCGCCAGCTCTATCCGCGCACTGGGAATGCTTATATACTGGGCGTTACCGGTTCACCGGGCGCCGGTAAAAGTTCGCTGGTTGACCGGTTGACCAGTGTTATCCGGGAGAAAGGTGAAACGGTCGGGATTGTGGCAATAGACCCGACCAGCCCCTTTAGCGGCGGCGCTCTCCTGGGTGACCGTATTCGCATGCAGGAGCACACCCTTGATAAAGGTGTGTTTATCCGCAGTATGGGTACCAGGGGTAGCCTGGGAGGCCTGGCCAAGACAACTAAAGAAGTGGTAAAAGTAGTTGATGCCTTTGGGATGGACTGGGTTATTATTGAAACAGTCGGTGTGGGCCAGGCGGAGATGGATGTCATGTATATCGCCGACACTACCGTGGTGGTCCTGACCCCCGGCGCGGGTGACAGTATCCAAACCATTAAAGCCGGGATCATGGAGATTGCCGATGTATTTGCGGTTAACAAGTGCGACCTGCCGGGCGCTGATAAAGTGGCGACAGAAGTAGAGATGATGTTGGACCTGCAGCGTGATCAAGTGAAATGGCGGCCGCCGGTAGTAAAAACTTCGTCTGTTTCCAGGGAGGGGGTTGCCGATTTGCTGGCGGATGTTGAGAAACACCGTGATTACTTGCAGGACAACGGTGTTTTTGCCGAGCGCCGGCAGCAGCGGTTGCGCAATGAAGCCCTGGAGATTGTAAATTACCAGTGGCAGCGGCTGGTTCGCCGCCAGATGAGTTATGGAAAGGTAAACGAGCTTTTGAACAGTGTGGCGGCCCGGGAAACAGATCCCTATAGCGCTGCTGCTTCGATAATGGAATGGATTATCGAACAATCCGGGTTAAAGAAGAATGATCAGGTTTCGCTCTCGCAATGACATGAGAGATACAGGCGACGGGTCTAACGAAATGCCAGGGCTCCGGTGCAACCGGGGTTCTGTTATCAAAGGATATTTTTTATGAACTATGTTGTGTGTGATCTGGAAACCACCGGACTGGATCCGGAGAAGGATGAGATTATTGAAGTCGGCCTGGTCAGGCTGGAGATGGGGAGTATTGCCGGTACGTTTCACTCCCTGGTCAGGCCGGGCAGGCTGCTGCCGGTAAAAATTAAGAGGCTTACCGGACTGGGTGATCAAGAATTATGTTCCAGCCCGACGATTGACTTGGTTCTGCCCGAGGTAATCGGTTTTATCGGCGACAGCCCGGTGGTCGGGCATAACGTATCTTTTGACGCCGGTTTTTTATCTGCCGCATTGGGGGGTTGTTTGCCCAACCCGCTTTATGATACCAGGGAACTTGCCCGGTTCGTCCTGCCGGGGACCTCTTCTTACCGGTTGGAATCGTTATGTACATTTTTGGGCATTGAGATGCCGGTTCAACACCGCGCCCTGGATGACGCCGTGGCCACCGCCCGTTTGTTTCTTGTTTTAATGGAAAAATTGAATGAGTTTGATCTTAATGTTCTGACTCAATTAAACGATTTTTTAAGCAAGGCGAATTCCAACTGGGCGCCTGTTATGTCCGACCTGGTAAAAAAGAAGTTGTCCCGTTTTCCCGATCAGAAATTGTTTTTTTATCCTTTTCAAGTGATGGAAGAGCCTGAGTCTGGTAAAAGCCGTACAGCGCCGGGGACGAATGAAGATGGAACAGGTGTTGAACTGGAACAGGAAAAGGTTTTAACCTTTATGGAGGGTATTTCTTCCTGCCTGCCCGGCTATGAGCGCCGGCCGCAGCAGGAAGCCATGGCCGTCGAAGTGACCGGCGCCTTGAATAAAGGGCAGTACCTGCTGGTTGAAGCCGGCACGGGGGTTGGAAAATCGATGGCCTACCTAATCCCGGCTGTTTTATGGTCGTTATTGAAACGGCAGCGGGTAATGGTATCCACTCACACTATAAATTTGCAGGAACAACTATGGTTTAAGGATATTCCGTTACTGCAGCAGTTGCTGAATCAGCCGTTTCGCGTTGCCCTGGTCAAGGGGCGTCAGAACTATTTGTGCCTGCGCCGCTGGTTCAGCATGACTGACAGCGACTTTACGCCGGAAGAAGCGGCCCTGTTTGCCCGCATCCTGACCTGGCTGACCGTGACCAGGACCGGTGACCGGAGCGAACTCAACCTGATCGGCCAGGAGAACGAGTGGTGGTATCTGGTCTGTGCCGATGCTGACGGCTGTCTTGGATCCCGTTGCCGCTGGTTTCAAAGGGCCTGTTTTGTGATCAGGGCAAGGCGGGAGGCGGAAGAAGCTGATCTTATTATTACCAATCATTCCTTGCTGTTCTCCGACCTCCGGGTTGAAAACAGAGTGTTGCCTGCTTATGGGCCGTTGATTATTGATGAAGCTCATCATTTGGAAGATTCCGCTACCCTGCACCTGGGATGCCAGGTTTCCCGGGGAGCCTTCAACCGTTGGTTCGGTATGACGGGCAAGAATCTGGTTAAACTGGCTGAAATTGTGCCGCCGGCCGGTGATTTATTACGATGGAACAACACCATGGCCGAAGTTAAAGAAGCCGTGGCTTTAACGACGGAGGCCTGCCGGACATTTTTTACCATGCTGACTGAGATCTTAATCCGGACAAGTCCGGATAACGGGGAGGGGTACTCAAAGATAACTTTTCGCCTCAATCCCCTTCTGCTGAGCCGGATCAGCGAGTGGGCCGTTTTGTCGGATTATTATGCCGGTCTGGTAAATTACTTTGATAACCTCACCGGCGCTTTGCACAAGTTGAGGGAATTGCTGGAATTGTGGGCTATTTCCGAAGAATCCTGGGAGGGGCTGGCTTTTGACCTGACGCAGGTAATCAAGGCCGGCCTGCAGGTAATTGAAGATCTGGGGTTCATTTTTAATTGCCGGGATGACGGATATGTTTACTGGGTTGAGACCGGTTCTTTGCAGCAAGAGTCAACTGTCCTTCTGGCTGCGCCGGTGGCGGTGGGCGATTTGCTTTATGAGCAACTTTTTAAAAATAAAGAATGCATTATTTTTACCTCGGCTACACTTACTATTGACGGTTCTTTTGAACACTACCTGGAGAGAACGGGTTTAAGCCGTTTGTCTCCGGAAAAGCTTGTTTCGGTCCGGCTTGATTCCCCTTTTTCTTATGAAAAGCAGGCTCTTTTGTGTATTGCCCGGGATTTGCCTCTTCCCGGAGCGGTACCGGAAGAAGAATATTTGGATGCCCTGGCTGCCGCATTGAAGGACTTGATCGGCGCTGTCCGGGGCAAAACGATGGTTTTATTTACCTCCCACCGCACCCTACGGGAGGTATACGGGAGGCTTAAGCCTGCCCTGGAGGAAATGGATATCTGTCTATTGGGACATAATATCGACGGCGGGCGTTCCCGTTTACTGGAAGAATTTCGCACCACCGAAAGGACGATTCTTTTTGGGGCTGCGAGTTTTTGGGAAGGAGTAGATATTCAGGGAGAATCGCTGCAGTGCGTGATCATAGTAAAGCTGCCTTTTTGGTCGCCCGGTATTCCGGTGGTTGAAGCCAGGTTGGAAGAACTTGCCAGGCAGGATCGGGACGGCTTTTTTTCTCTCAGTTTGCCTCAGGCGGTGATCCGGTTTAAGCAGGGCTTCGGGCGGCTGATCAGGAGCCGTCAGGATCGCGGCATAGTGGTTGTTCTGGACCGGCGGCTCGTGGAAAAAAAATATGGCCGGCATTTTTTAAACTCTCTTCCACTGAGAAGCCATGTTCGGGGAGATACGGGGATGATTTCCCGGAAGGTGGCTGAATGGCTGGCTGATATTGACAGCGAACCAGTTTCATGGCACATTATGGAAAATGCTGAACAGGTAGCCGGCTACTTGAAAAGATATTAGACACATTTGAGCTGTTTGAGAAATATTATAAATTAAAGCGAATTGGGCAAAGGGGTGAGAGAAGTTGCGCGTATATTTTGTCCGGTTGCCGTCTTTTATCAGGAATTGGCTGTTAAAAGTTTGGAAATAAGTTTCAATGGAGCAGGTCAAAAACCTGCTCATATTGTTTTTTTAAGAGCCAAAGCCTACTCCCACCGCCCCTCCCAAAGCTCCGGATGCTGTACAAAGCAGTAGCTTTTCGAGCAAAATGATATTTGCCAATGGACCGGCCAGGAATAATAATACTACTAACCAGCTTATTAAAAAAAGCAGCAGTCCGACGGCCAGGCCGTGAAACAAGCCGTTGCTGCTTGCTTCCCGACCGGCTAGAAAAGCGCCGCTGAATACGCTGATAAAAATAATCAATATGGTTGACCAGGGTAGTGTTTGCTCTGAAAGCGGTGAAAGATGGTAAATGAGTCCGGCAACGGCGCTGAGTAGAAGTGAAAGGCAGATGGTAATGGCAGTTCCTTTCAGTATGGCCGGGTAATTGAGGTTAGGCATCGGCTGACACTTCCTTGTAGTAATTATATAATTATTGTTATGTATCTTGATACTTTGAATATGACTTAAAAAATAGCAGGATGATTGCAAGAAAACGGCGAAATATTTAAACGGAAAAAGAGATAATAAGCATATCCTTATTGCGTCACGTAGTAATGAAGGGAGCCCGTCTTTTATGTACGAACTTTTGGTTAGAACACGTTTTGCTGCTGCCCATCAACTGCACGGGTATGACGGCTCGTGCGCCAATCTGCATGGTCACACCTGGATGGTGGAAGTATCGGTGGCCGGCCGGGAACTCGACCGGAACGGCATGCTGATAGATTTTAAGAAGTTAAAAGAAGAAGTGCAAAAGGTGCTCGTCGAACTCGATCACCATAACTTAAACGACCTTCCTGCCTTTGGAATGAGTGGCGAGGCGGGTAATCCAACAGCCGAAAATGTTGCCGTTTATATTTTTAAGCGGATCAAATTATTGCTGACTGCTTATTCCATACCCCTGACGGTAACCGGCGTCAGGGTATGGGAATCTCCCGATGCTGCGGTAACCTACCGGGAGGAGGCATAACCGGGTGAAAAGCGTTGTTCTTCTTTCCGGCGGTTTGGATTCTACGGTTTCCCTGGCCCAGGCGTTGAGGGAAACAGAAGTTTCCCTGGCCCTTACTTTTGATTATGGCCAGCGGTCGGCAGCCAGGGAAATTATGGCAGCTAAAAAAATCGCCGGTTATTACGGTATCTGTCATCAAGTGCTGGCGCTGTCTTTTTTAAAGGATGTTACCGGTACGGCCCTGGTAAGGGAAAATCAGGCAATACCCGAGCCTTTAGTTTCCGATCTGGATGTTCATGAACAGGCGCTTTCTAATGCCGTCCGGGTTTGGGTACCCAATCGAAACGGCCTTTTTATCAATGTTGCGGCGGTCTTTGCCGAAGCCCGGCAGTGCGGTATTATTGTTACCGGCTTTAACCGGGAAGAAGCAAAAACCTTTCCGGACAACAGCTTTGCTTTTGTGCAGGCGGCAAACAACGCTTTAGCTTATTCCACTTTAAATCAGGTAAAAGTGGTCAGTTACACCCAGCAATTGGATAAGGAAGAGATTGTGCAGTTGGGGCGGCGGCTCAAGGTGCCGTTGGAGCATATCTGGAGCTGCTATCTCGGCGGGGAGGAAATGTGCGGCAGGTGTGAAAGCTGCCGCCGTTTCTCACGAGCCCTGCAATCACCAGGTCGTTGCTAGTTTACCGGTACGCCAACGGAGCAGACAATTTAACGAGTTTCTCACGTGCTTTGCAACCCCCGCGTCATTGCGAGGGCTTTAAGCCTTAAAGCAATCTTAAGCTGGTGGCAGACGGCTTAAAAGGAGGCGGATCATGGAATGCATGCCTGCTTTGTGCATGATTTAATTGATTATGATGGAACGCAGCTTTCTTCCCTGTGGGCTTTCCGTACATTTGGCCTCCAGGGCGACAGTATAGTATGTTTTCGCGGTTCCTGCCGGGTAGATGTCGAGCGGCTTGTTGATGTAGCTGATGTACGCGAATGTGCCCCCATCGCCAGCCGGGATATGTTGCATTTTATAGTGGAACATTTCGATCTGGACCTGGAGAAAACAATTATCCGTCAACGCTTGCTGGCAGCGATCATAAAAGATGTTTTGGAAGACTGTACCGGGTTTAATTTAATTCGCTCCGGCGACGATTTATTTTATAATGAAAAAAAATTATCGGTTTCAATTGCCACCCTGACACCGGTTTCCACAATGATTCATGCCGGTTTGAATGTTTCCGGGGAGGGTGTTCCGGTTCCGGCTGCTAGTTTGTCCGGCCTGGGTCTGGCGGATGACCGGATTTTTGTGCTCGGTGAAACTGTTTGCCGGTCTTATGCCGAAGAGATCGAACAGGTTAAAATGGCCCGGTGCAAGGTGCGGGGGGTGAAGTAAACTGCTGGCCCCCGTTACGGAGATTTTTTCTTCCAGCCAGGGAGAAGGGTTGTTGGTGGGTTGCCGCCAGGTATTTATTCGTTTTGGCGGCTGTAATTTGAACTGTACTTATTGCGATACGGATGCTTCCGCCGGTGCGCGTTTTTGCCGGGTGGAACAGAAACCCGGCCTCAAAAACTACAGATTGGTGCAAAATCCTCTTTCCCCACAGGAAGTAGCCTCCCTGGCAAACAGCTTTTGTCTTTCCCGGCATCATTCAGTGGCCCTGACGGGGGGGGAGCCTTTGCTGTACCCCCTGTTTATCAGGGAACTGGCGCCACTGTTAAAAGGCGCCAGGCGGGGTATCTTCCTGGAAACCAACGGAACACTGCCCAGGGCGTTGTTGGAGGTAATAAACCTGGTTGATATTATCGGGGTGGATTTTAAGCTGCCCGGCACGACCGGCCTGCCGCCGTACTGGGAAGAGCACAGGCGTTTTCTGGAGATAGCCGGGCAGAGAGAAGTTTTTGTCAAAGCAGTGGTGGGAGAAGGGACGAAAAACGAGGAGATAGAAACTGCCGCCAGCCTGATCAACGAAGTTTCACCGGGTACTGCCCTGGTGTTGCAACCCGTTGTTTTGCCGGGCGGTATTCAGGGTATCGGCCCAGCAAGGATGCTGGAACTGCAGGAAACAGCCTTAAGAAAAATAAAAGATGTGCGTCTTATTCCCCAAACCCATAAGATTACGGGTTGTCTGTAAGAGAAAGGAGATGAGATAGTGATCGATCTGGTAAAAATTGAATCAGCGGTGCGCATGATCCTGGAGGCTATAGGGGAAAATCCGGAAAGGGAAGGTTTGCGGAGCACGCCGGCCAGAGTGGCCAGGATGTATGAGGAGATATTTTGCGGTTTGAGAGAAGACCCGGAAACCTATTTGCAAAGATTGTTTTTAGAAGAGCATGAGGAAATGGTTCTGGTTAAAGATATTCCCATGTATTCTATGTGCGAGCACCACTTGTTGCCTTTCTTTGGCAAAACGCATGTCGCTTATATTCCCCGGCGAGGCAATGTTACCGGCCTTTCCAAACTGGCCCGGGTAGTGGAGGGGTACGCCAAGCGGCCGCAACTGCAGGAGCGCCTTACTTCTCAGGTTGCCGACGCCATTGTGCGGAAGCTTAATCCTTATGGGGTGCTGGTAGTAATTGAAGCGGAGCATATGTGTATGACCATCCGGGGGGTTAAAAAACCCGGCTCAAAAACTGTTACTTCTGCCGTCCGGGGACTTTTTGAAAGAAGTGAGGCTACCCGGGCCGAGGCTTTTTCTTTAATCAGGGCATAAAGAATTTATTTTTTTGAGGGGGCGAGGATCGTGAATAAGGTAAGGAATGAGGAAAAACTGGGACTGGTGGCAACTAAAACTTTTAAACCTTATGATGAAATGTATAAGGTGGTAGATTTCCTGAATAAGAATTTAAAAGACCGGCAGTTGCTGTTCGGCCTGACCAGGGATGTTCCGGGCGAGGAAATGATCATTTCCATTTATGAAATATAATGGAGAGGAAACCTATGCGTATTCTGATCAGTAATGACGACGGTATTCTCGCTGAGGGGATAACCGTGTTGAGAAAAGCTTTAGAGGAAATTGCCGAAGTGTTTGTGATAGCTCCCGACCGGGAAAGGAGTGCTACCGGACACAAAATAACCATGCACCGCCCGTTGCGGATAAAGGAACTGGATGCGGACGCCGGCCAGTGCCGTTGCTGGGCGGTAGACGGTACGCCCGCCGACTGTGTTAAGTTGGGGCTGGAAGCGCTTCTGCCGGAACCTCCGGACCTGGTGGTCTCCGGTATAAACGGCGGTCCCAACCTGGGTATAGATGTGCTTTATTCCGGAACGGTTTCAGCGGCTATTGAAGGCATCATCAATGATATACCGTCGGTAGCCATTTCTCTGGCCAGTTACCATGATTCGGATTTCAGCCATGCCGGTTCTTTTGTTAAAGAACTTATCTGCCGCGCAGGTCGTTATTTACCGGCTCGTACTCTGTTGAATATAAACGTGCCGCCGGGCCTACCGCGCGGCGCCAGGGTGACAAGGCTGTGTAACCGCCGTTATATAAATGTATTTGAGAAAAGAACTGATCCACGGGGACGCACGTACTTCTGGATGGCTGGAGAGCCGCTGGATTTGGATGCAGATGATCCGGAAACCGATGTTTGTGCTGTTAAAAACCAATATGTTTCGGTGACACCGGTCAGTTTCGACCTGACCGATTACCGGATTATCGATGATTTAAAAAAGTGGCTGGCGACAAAATAAATCTTTTTAAGCAAGGAATTTTTTTAATGCTTATAGAATACTAACTGATTATAATTTTTTACCATAGTCGGACGGTACAAGTATAGAAAATAATATTTAGGGAACCATTATTTGCAAAAAAGGAGGCTTTTTATTTGAAGAATTATCAGACCGGGCAGTTGCGAAATATTGCGGTGGTTGCCCACGGAGGGGCCGGGAAAACCTCTTTGGCAGAAGCGATGCTTTATAATACCGGCGCTATAAACCGCCTGGGCCGGGTGGAGGACGGCACTACCACCGCTGATTATCACCAGGAAGAAATCAACCGCAAAATAACCATTCATACATCTATAGTGCCTTGCGAGTGGAAGGGCTGTAAGTTGAATCTGCTGGATACTCCGGGCTATTCGGATTTTATCGGAGAGGTGCGGGGCGCTTTACGGGTAGTGGAAAACGCTCTCTTTGTAGTCAGCGCGGTAGACGGGGTTGAGGTGCAGACCGAGATCATTTGGGAGTTGACGGAAAGTAATCTGCCGAGGGCGGTTTATATCAATAAAATGGACCGGGAAAACGCCAGCTTTTATAAAGTGCTGGATAGTTTGAAAGAACACTTCGGCGCAAACTTTATAGTCATGTCCCTGCCCATCGGCGCCGAGGCGTCTTTTGCCGGAGTGGTGGACGTTTTAGCGCAGAAAGCCTATTCTTACGGCGCTGACGGCAAGGCTGAAGAAATTCCGGTCCCAGCCGATCTGGCCGGGGCGGTGCAGGAACACCGGGAGAAGTTAATTGAAGCGGCGGCTGAAGGAGACGACGAACTATTAATGAAATACCTGGAAGGCGAGGAGCTAACTGCGGAAGAAGTGCATACCGGCCTGCGTAAAAGCATTCAATCCGCAAAATTTGTTCCGGTGCTCTGCGGCTCCGCCACCAGGAATATTGCCGTCACCCTTTTGATGGATGTGCTGGCGGATTACTTTCCTGCTCCTGCTGCCGCTGACGGCCCCTTATCGGCCCTGGTATTTAAGACTTTGGCCGACCCTTACGTAGGAAAAATGAGTTTTTTAAGGGTGTTCAGCGGGCGGTTGAAGAGCGACTCGACGGTTTATAACAGTAATAAGGAAAAGGCTGAAAAGATCGGCCAGATTTTTTACCTGCGGGGCAAGAATCAGATAGCCGCGGAAACGGTCCCGGCCGGTGATATTGCTATAGTGGTCAAGCTGCAGGAAACACTGACCGGCGATACCCTTTGCGAAAAAGACAAACCGGTGGTGCTGGAAGGGATAAGTTTCCCGGAGCCTGCTTTTTCTGTGGCTATTCAACCGAAAAGCAAAGGAGACGAGGACAAGCTGAGCGGCGCTGTTGCCAGAATAATGGAAGAAGACCAGGCCATCCGTGTTTATAAAAACCTGGAAACAAAGGATAATATCATGACCGGCATGGGTGAGATGCACCTGGATATCACACTGGAAAAGCTTAAGCGGCGGTACGGTGTGGATGTTGTAATGGATAACCCCAGAGTGCCTTACCGGGAGACAATTCGTGCGGAGGTGAAAGTGGAAGGCAAGCATAAAAAACAAACCGGCGGGCACGGGCAGTACGGTCATGTGTGGCTGCGCCTGGAACCGTTGCCGGAAGGGCCTTTTGAATTTACCGAAGAGATCTTTGGCGGTTCCGTGCCCAAGCAATACGTTCCGGCGGTAGAAAAGGGCGTGCGGGAGGCATTAAACGAAGGCGTACTGGCCGGATATCCGGTTACCGGGGTAAAAGTAGTATTATACGACGGTTCCTACCACCCGGTTGACTCCTCGGAACTGGCCTTTAAGCTTGCCACCATCCTGGCTTTTAAGAAGGGTGCGCAACAGGCAAAGCCGGTCTTGCTTGAACCCGTAATGAATGTGGAGGTGATAGTGCCGGAGAGCTACATGGGTGATATAATCGGTGACTTTAACACCAAGCGGGGCCGCATCCTGGGTATGGAACCGGAAGGCAAGACGACCAGGGTAAAGGCTATGGTGCCCCTGGCAGAAATGTACCGCTATGCTATTGACTTAAAATCCATGACCCAGGGCCGCGGTTCTTTCCGGATGGAATTTGCCAGTTACGAAGAAGTGCCGGCCAGGCTGAGTGAGGAAATCATTAAGAAGGCTAAAGCTGAAAATGCGGAAAAGTAACGAACGGCAATCAGGAGAGAAAATTCCTTGACAGGGGTGGGGAGGAATAGTTAGAATAAAACCATAATTCAAAATTCGGGGGTGAAGCTATTGAATAATGATCTGGGGAAAATTGCTGAAAGAAGAAAAAGATGGGAAGAAGGGCCGTTAAAATTTGCCTTAGCACGTTTCAAGTTTGAGGAGTCTCCCACCAGGTTTTACACTCCTCTGGATATTAAAGATTTTAACTTTCTTGAAAAAGTAGGCTTTCCCGGCGAATATCCTTATACCGCCTGTCCCTATCCAACCTATCCTTACGCTGTAGTTGCTACCAAAGGGTCTTTGCCGACGGCCAAGGGACTGGTCAGGGCGGCCCGTTATTCCGGTTACGGCACGCCGGAAGACACCAGGGATTACTACAAACAAATGCAGGCCATGGGGCAAAGAGCCGGCCCGAACCTGGCCCTTGATTTACCCACCCAGTGCGGTTATGACTCCGATAATCCGGTGATCCGGGGCGAAGTGGGTAAAGTAGGCGTATCTATCGACACGCTGCGGGATTTTGAGGTGATTTATGAACCGTTCCAGGGAGAGAAGAACAACCTTGACCGCATTGCTTCCAACTTTACCATTAACGCTCCGGCCAATATACTGGTGTCTATGTATATCGCCCTTGCCGAGAAGCGCGGCATTCCGATGGACAAACTGAGAGCCACTCCGCAAAATGACATTTTGAAGGAATTTGTGGCCCGCGGCACTTATATTTTTCCTCCCAGGCCTTCGATGCGGATGATGCGGGACAGCATCGTATTCTTTGCCAAGAACCTGCCCAATGTAAACATTACCAGCATCGGCGGCTATCACATCCGGGAGGCCGGAGCCAACCGGGTGCAGGACCTGGCTTTCAGTATGGCTATAGCTATTGCCTACCTGCAGGAAGGTATTAACGCCGGCCTGGAGATTGACTCTTTTGCCCCCAAGTTTACTTTCAACGCTTTTGGCGGCAGCATGGAGTTTTTCAAAGAGATTGCCTTCCAGCGGGCGGCGCGGCGGACGTACGCCAGGATTTTGAAAGAAAGGTTCGGCGCTAAAGATTTCCGGAGCATGATTATCCGTTGTCCGGTTACGGCCCATATCGGATGCTCCAGCACAACGAAACAGCGCCCGCTGAATAATTTAGCGCGGGCGGTGGTCGGCGCCATAGCCGGGGCGCTTTCCGGCGGACCGCCGATGCCCTTCCCGCCTTACGACGAACCGCTGGGCTTGGGCTGGAGTCTGGAGGCTACCCAGTTGTCGGAAGACGCGGGCCGGATTTTGCAGTATGAAGCCAAATTGAACGAGGTAATCGACCCGCTGGCCGGTTCTTACTACATAGAGTCGTTGACGGATGAGATAGAGGCGGCGGCATGGCAGGAATTAGAGAAAATCGATGCCATGGGTGGAGCGGTAGCGGCCATTGAAAGCGGCTACATGCAGCGGGAGATAGCCAGGAGAGCTCATGAACGCCAGCAAAAGATTGAAAGAGGCGAAGAACTGGTAGTAGGGGTAAACTGCTTCACTGACGAAGCTGAACTGGAAGTGACCACCAGCAGGCTGGTAGCTCATCCATACGACCCGGTGAAGAGAGAGAAAGCAGAGGAACAGCAGATTAAGAATCTGGCCGAAGTAAAGCGTACAAGGGATAACCGCCTGGTATCTCAACTTTTGCAGGAATTAAAAGAAGCGGCCAAAAAAGAAGAGGAAAACCTCATGCCTTACTTTATAAACTGCGCCAAGGCGTATGCTACCGAGCAGGAAATGTGTGATGTTCTAAGAGAGGTCTTCGGCGAATATGAGCCGGTATCGTTGTTTTAAACATGCGACTGCGTTTTGCGGAAAAGCTACGGCCTGAAATAGAAAGAAACCGGGAAAAGAACCTTCTGCCTGGAGGTAAAAATATAGTAAAAAATTAAGGTTGATAAAAAGGGGAAAGTGTTTCTTGCAAAGTGAAAAGAAACACTTTTTCCGCTCAATAAGGAGGTAGTTCTTTATTTGAGAGAGGTGGTAATTGCCGCAGCGGTGAGAACTCCTTTTGGCCGGTTCGGGGGCTCGTTGAAGGATGTGCCGGTTGATGTTCTGGGGAGCCTTGTAGTTAAAGAAGTTTTGAGAAGAGCCGGTATTGACGGAACTATGGTGAATGAGGTTTACGCGGGTAACTGTTATGCTCCCGAAGCAGAATCGCCTTCGGTGGTAGGCAGGCAGGTGGCTTTGAAAGCCGGGTTGCCTCCGGAAATATTTACTGTTACTGTTGATACGGCCTGTTGTTCCAGCTTAACCTGTGCCAGGCTTGGTTACCAATCGATTAAGTACGGGAACGCCGATGTTGTTCTGGTTGCGGGTGTCGAGAGCATGAGCCGGGCCGGTCTGATCATGCCAGCGGCGCCTGTGCGCTGGGGTCAGAAACTGGGCGATGTCAGGGTGATAGACTGGATCAGGGGGTTGGAGTATACCGGCTATAACCCTGTTTCGGTTGATGCCGGGGAGGTGGCCCTGGAGTACGGCGTCGGCCGGGAAGAACAGGATCAGTGGGCTTTGCGCAGCCAGCAGCGGTGTGCGAAAGCTTACGCTGAAGGAAAATTTAATGATGAGTTGATGACCGTGGAAATACCACAAAAAAAAGGCGCTCCTGTTATTTTAGACAGGGATGAGCAGCCCCGGCCGGATACCGGTTTGGAAAAACTGGCCAAACTACCTACTGTTTACGGGAGTCCTACAGTAACGGCCGGCAATGCGCCCGGCTTAAATGACGGGGCTTCGGCAATTGTTCTGATGGCGAAAGAAAAAGCAAGTGAATTGGGTATTAAACCACTGGCCACGATCACAGCAGCTCTGGGCAGATCTACCAAACCCAGGTATATTGCGCCAATTCCCGGCATGGTGATAAAGGATGTTCTGGCTGCAGTCAATAAGGCAGTTGACGATATGGATGTTATCGAAATAAACGAAGCTTTTTCGGCCATGCCGCTGGTTTCCAGCAAGGTTCTGGCCGGCGGTGATGAAGGTAGAATAGAAAAGATCCGGGAAAAGATTAACGTCAACGGCGGTGCGGTGGCCATTGGTCACCCGGTTGGCGCCAGCGGGGCCAGAATAGTTTTGACCATGGCTTATGAATTGAGAAGGCGTGGCGGCGGCTGCGGAGTAGCGGCAATATGCGGTGGTCTGGCGCAGGGTGAAGCTATGGTGCTCAAAGGTTGAATTGTTACTAGGATGCGATTTTAAAAACCGGAGGTGCTTACATGGAAAAGTTTAAAGAAGAAAGAATTGCTCAGTTAAGGGAGGCCAAGGCCAGGGCGATGCTGGGCGGCGGCGAGGACAAGCTGGCCAAGGTGAGGGCGAAAGGCAAGCTTACGGCCCGGGAGAGAATTGACCGGCTTCTGGATCCGGGTAGCTTTGTGGAGTTTAATATGCTGATCGGCCATCTTGATAAAATGCCCGGTGACGGTGTGGTGGCCGGTTACGGAACCGTTAACGGCAGGGTTGTATGCGTTTATTCGCAGGATACGACCGTTAAGGGTGGTTCAATCGGCGCGTTGCATGGTTTTAAAATGTACCGGACGGTAGAAAGAGCGCTTGAGATGCAGGTGCCTTTTGTCGGCATTCATGACTCGCCCGGCGCCCGTACACCCAGACCGGAGGAGGGGGGCGGCGCTTTAGGCACCGGTGCGATAGGTGAAAAGAACGGCGGCTCGATATTTTTCCCCAACACCCAGGCCTCGGGGGCAATTCCGCAGATTTCCGCCATTATGGGCAGTTGCGCCGGCATCTCGGTTTATTCACCGGCTTTGACCGACTTCATCTTTATGGTGGATGGGGCGAGCCACATGTTTATCACCGGTCCTTTGATGGTTAAGTCAGTGATGGGTGAGGATGTTACGGCAGAAGAACTGGGCGGTGCGGCGGTGCACTGCAGTGTATCCGGTGTGGCGGATTTGAGAGCGGAGAATGAAGAAGCATGTCTGCAGAGAATCAGAGAACTGTTGGATTTTCTTCCCTCCAACCACAATCAAAAGCCGCCCCGTGTTGACTACGGCGATGACCCGGAGCGTTTAGACGACTCGTTGGCCGAGATTGTACCTTCAAATCCAAACAAGGCTTACGATATGCATAATGTGATTTATGCCCTGGTTGATAAAGGCTATTTCTTTGAAATAAAGCCGGAATTTGCGCCGGAAATGATTGTCGGGTTCGGCCGCCTGGACGGTCAAACCGTCGGTATAGTAGCCAACCAGCCGATGGTGCGGGCCGGCAGCCTTACTGTGGACAGCTCGGACAAGCAAGCCCGGTTCATGCGTTTTTGTGATTCTTTCAACATTCCGATCATTCTGCTGGTCGACACTCCTGCTTATATGCCGGGCACCAACCAGGAGCACGGCGGCATCATCCGGCACGGGGCCAAAGTGCTGTACGCTCTTTGTGAAGCTACGGTACCCCGGATGGCCGTGGTGTTGCGTAAGGCATACGGCGGCGGCAACCTGGGTATGGGTATTGTACCAGGACTGGGAACGGATATTATCTACTTCTGGCCGACGGTGGAAATGGGTGTGCTGGGGGCCGAGCAGGCGGTGGCGCTGTTCTACGGGGCGGATATCATGAAAGCCGAGAACCCGGCCGAATTCAGGGAACAAAAGCTTAAAGAATACCGGGAAAAGAATGCCAATCCTCTTTTTGAGATCAATCATAACTGGTATATCGACGACCTTATCGAGCCCAGGGAAACGAGGCGGGCTTTAATCAGGGGTCTTAAACTGCTGGCGGACAAGAAAGTAGCCCGGTATTCCAAACGGCATGGGAATATACCCCTTTAAAGAAAGGAGCGAGCGAATATGGGAGCAACCAGGAAACTGGCTGAGTATGTCAGTAGAACTGCTTACAAGGACATTTCCAGTAAAGCCATTGAGCAGGCTAAACTATGTATTCTGGACTGGCTGGGGGTTACCCTGGGCGGTTCCAGAGAAGATATCGCGCCTATATTGATCGACTTTGTGACGGCTATAGGAGGTGAGAAGCAGGCAACCATCCTGGGTAAAGGGATCAAAACCAGTGTTTTAAACGCTGCATTGGTAAACGGCGCCATGTCTCATGTGCTGGACTATGACGACGTTCATCCCGCCTCGTTCAGCCATCCTACCGTCCCGCTGGCGCCGGCGGTACTGGCTGTGGCCGAGCACAAAAAAGCAAGCGGGGCCGATCTTTTAACGGCTTTCGCGCTGGGTTTTGAAGTGGAGGCAAGAGCCGGCGCGGCAGCCGGCCGGTCGCATTACGATATTGGCTGGCATGCCACTTCAACCATCGGACACTTTGGCGCAGCGGCAGGTGCTGGCAAGCTCCTCAACCTGGATGCGGACAGGCTGGTTAATGCGTTCGGTATTGCCGGCACTCAGGTATGTGGTGTAAGACAGGTTTTCGGCACCATGTGCAAGCCTTTCCACCCCGGCAAAGCGGCTATGAGCGGGGTGATGGCAGCCATGCTGGCCGAAAGGGGGTTTACCAGTTCACAGGAGATTCTTGAGGGCAAGTACGGCTTTCTGGATATATTTACCAAGGAACCCGATGAAAGCAAGTTGCTGGCCGGTCTTGAGGAGGATTATCATTTATACGGGGTCGGTTTTAAGGGTTATGCCTCCTGCGCCGGCACTCATACCACCATTGAAGCCCTTAAAGAACTGAGCAAGTTGAATTTGAAGGCTGACGACATTGAAGAAGTGCAGATTGAATGTGCCAAGTTAAACCTTGATGCGGCCGGGCAAACCGATCCGAAGACCGGATTGGAAGGCAAATTCAGCGTTTACCATTGCGCAGCGCTGGCTATTCTAAAGGGTGCTGCCGACGAAGGCCAGTTTACCGATGAAAAGGTAAACGACCCGGAAATAGTTAAGCTCAGGAAAAAGGTAAAGGCGACCGTAAATCCGGAATTTAGTCTGGTCGAGTCAAAAACTGCCGTAAAAACAAAGGACGGGAAAGAATACACTAACTTTGTTTCCATGCCCAAAGGAATGCCGAACAACCCCCTCAGCTTTGAGGAGATGGTGCAGAAATTTAAGGGACTGGCCACGCTGGTAATACCCGGGTCCAACGCCGACCGGATAGTGGAATTGATCAAGACTCTGGAAACAGTTTCCGATGTGAGCGCGCTGGTATCTTTGTGTAACCCTGTTTAGGAGGGTGGAAGTATGTTGGAGAAAAGAATTAGAAATAAGAATCTGCTTAAGAAAGTGGTGGCGCCGGAGGTGGCTGCCGGAGCCGTTAAAGACGGGATGAATATCGGTACGGCCGGCGGGATACTGCCTTCCGGCCCCCGCATGTTCTTTAAGGCTCTGGCCGAGCGGGCCAGGAAAGGTGAAATCAAAGAGGTCAACATCTGGTCGGTGGCACTGCTCAGTAATGAGATTGACGGTTTGCTGGCGGAAACTGGTGTTCTCAAACGGAGATTTGGGTCGATATGGGATAATACGATCAGAAAAGGCATCAATACCGGCAAGATTTACAGCAATGACCTGAGGGTGGAAATGTTTTCCCATTACCTTCGTTCAAAAACCATTGGCAAGCTGGATGTCTCGGTTATAGAGGCAGTTGGTATTACCGAAGAAGGGCATATCATTCCGCCGGCCGGCCTGGTGGAGTTGCCCAACCAGGTGGAAGCGGCGGATATTGTGATTGTAGAGATAAACAACACCATCCCGGTAGAAATGGAAGGTATTTGCGATGTTTATGTGGCCAAAAATCCTCCCCATCAGGAGATAATCCCGCTGCGTAAGCTTTCCGATCGCATCGGCACCCCTTATATCCCTGCCGGCGAAGATAAAATTACCTATATTGTTGAATCCGACCTGCCGGAGATGCATCCCCCGGTCTTGCCGATTTCGGAGGAAAGCAAGGTAATGGCGGACCTGTTGCTTTCTTTTTTAAGGGAAGAGGTAAAGCAGGGGAAGATGCCGCCGAATCTTTTACCCCTGGCCTGCGGTATCGGCAATGTTTCTGATGCGGTGATGAAATTGCTGGCAAAATCAGAGTTTGAAAACCTGGAAGTTTTTTCACCATTAATTGGTGACGGCGTTTTCGAGTTGATTGACGCCGGCAAATGTAACATTGCCACTGCTCCCGGTATTCTGGTATCAAACGAGGTGTGGAAAAGATTCTGCGATAATATAGAAGAGTACAAAAAGAAAGTAATTGTCCGCTCGGTTGATGTGTCCCATGATCCCGGCATAATTAAGAGGCTGGGCTGTATTGTACTGAACAATGCTTTAGAGGTGGACATATACGGACATGTAAATTCCACCCATATCGGCGGTAAACTGCTGGTTAACGGCGTCGGGGGCGGCGGTGTGTATGCGGCCAACGGTTATCTGTCTATCTTTTTAACCAACTCTACAGGTAAGGGCGGCAATGTTTCGAGCGTTGTACCCATGGTAGCGCATGTCGATCATACCGAACACAGTGTGGATGTGATTATTACCGAGCAAGGGCTGGCTGATGTGAGGGGGCTGTCTCCCGTAGAAAGAGCCGGGAAGATAATAGCCAACTGCGCTCACCCCGATTACCGGCCGCTTTTAACCGACTACCTGGAGAGGGCCGGGAAGCTGGGCGGCCACGAGCCGCACATTTTAGATGAGGCTTTTTCTTTCTATACCAGGTTAAAAAAGACCGGCAGCATGAAGGAATCGTAAAGCAGCTATTTGGCCGTCAGCGGTTAACAGCCCTGACGGCTGGTGTCTGTTAGCCACGCCACCTTTTAAGGAGGTAATATAAGGAGATGGACCAAAATCTGGAGAAGATTGCTGAGAGAAAGAAAAGGTGGGAAGAAGGGCCTTTAAAATTTGCCTTAATGCGTTTTAAATTTGCGGAATCTCCCACCAGGTTTTATACCCCTTTAGATTTAAAGGATTTCGACTTTCTGGAAAAAGTCGGGTTTCCCGGCGAGTATCCTTTTACCGCCTGTCCTTATCCTACTTTACCTTATGCCGCCGGTGTCAAGGGCGGCGGGTTTATATCCGGCGCTCCCGGTTTAAAGAGAGCCGGACGTTATTCGGGGTACGGTACGCCGGAGGACACCCGTGACTATTACAAGCAGATGCAGGCTATGGGACAAAAAGCCGGGCCTAACTTTGCCCTTGACCTGCCCACCCAGTGCGGCTACGACTCCGACAACCCTTTGATCCGGGGTGAGGTGGGGAAGGTGGGGGTGGCCATCGATTCGCTGCGGGATTTTGAGATCATTTACGAAGCTTTTCAGGGAAACCAGGATGTCGATAGGATTGCTTCCAACTTCACCATCAATGCGCCGGCCAATGTCCTTATCGCCATGTATATTGCTCTGGCTGAAAAGCGGGGCATTTCCATGGATAAGCTGAAGGGCACGCCGCAGAACGACATTCTGAAGGAATTTGTGGCCCGGGGCACTTACATCTTCCCGCCCCGCCCTTCCATGCGGATGATGCGGGACAGCCTGGTCTTTTTTACCAGAAACCTGCCCGGCATAAATGTAACCAGTATCGGCGGTTACCATATGCGGGAAGCGGGGGCGACCAGGGAGCAGGATCTGGCTTATAGTATGGCCATCGGCATTGTTTACCTGCAGGAGGGTATTAACGCCGGTCTGGAAATTGATTCTTTTGCACCCAAATTCACCTTCAACGGTTTTGGCGGGAGCATGGAGTTTTTTAAAGAGATCGCCTTTCAGCGGGCGGCCCGGCGAATGTGGGCGAGAATTTTAAAGGAAAGGTTTGGCGCTAAAGACCCGCGCAGCATGTTGATCAGATGTCCGTTAACAGCTCATATCGGCTGTTCCAGTACGGCAAAACAGCGTCCGCTTAACAACCTGACGCGGGCGGTGGTCGGCGCTGTTGCCGGCGCTCTTTGCGGCGGGCCGCCGGTAGCCATGCCGCCTTACGACGAGCCGCTGGGTTTGGGCTGGAGCCTGGAGGCAATCCAACTGGCGGAAGATGCTGCTAGAATATTGCAGTGCGAGGCCGGGCTGACCGAGGTTGTGGATCCTCTGGCCGGTTCTTATTATGTGGAGTCTTTGACTGACGAAATAGAAGCAGCGGCCTGGCGGGAACTGGAGCGGGTGGAAGCCATGGGCGGAGCGGTGGCCGCCATTGAAAACGGCTATATCCAGCGGGAGATAGCCAGGAGCGCTCATGAACGCCAGCAGCGGATTGAAAGAGGCGAAGATTTGATAATTGGCGCAAACTGCTTTACCGACGAAGCTGAGCTGGAAGTAACTACCAGCAGACTGGTGGATCACCCCTATGATCCGGCTAAAAGAGAACAGGCCGAAGAGCGGCAGATAAAGAACCTGGCTGAGTTAAAGAGAACAAGGGATAACCGCCTGGTGTCACAGTTGCTGAAGGAACTGAGAGAGGCTGCCAGAAAAGAAGAAGAGAACCTTATGCCGCACTTTATCAACTGTGCCGGGGCTTATGTTACCGAGCAGGAAATGTGCGATGTTTTAAGGGAAGTTTTTGGCGAATACGAACCGGTATCACTTTTTTAGTTGAAGGAGGTCGAAACGAAAAATGGCCTTTGAAACCATTATTCTAAAAAAAGAAGACCATATCGCCACCCTTATTTTAAACCGGCCGGACCGAAGAAATGCCATTAACCGGAAGATGATGGAAGAACTGGTAGCGGCGGTAGAAGAAGTTGCTTATGATGATGACGTCAGGGTTCTGGTAATTACCGGCGCGGGCAAAGGATTCTGTGCCGGGGCGGATATTGATATCATGGCCGGCGGGCCAAATGAAGAGATTGATGCTCAAAGTGTGGAGGGTCTGCGGCGTTCTTTCATGTTCCGGGCGGCGAAGAAACTGATCCACGGCGTTCACAAGCTGGAGAAGCCGACCATCGCCATGGTTAACGGGGCCTGCGTGGGGGCTGGATTTGACCTGGCCCTGGCCTGCGATATCCGGACCGGCGGTGAAGGAAGCAGGTTTATGTGCGGCTTTGTGAAAATCGGCCTTTTCCCCGGTTTTGGCGCCACCTGGCTTTACCCCAGGGCCATGGGGGTGGGTAAGGCTATGGAGATGCTGTTTACCGGAGATGCGATAGACGGCAGAGAAGCCGGACGCATCGGCATTTTAAACAATGTATACAGTGACGCCGACCTGGAGAAGGAAACGATGATCATGGCTAAAAAGATTGCCGGCGGGCCGCCGGTTGCCGTCAGGCTGATGAAAGCCCAGGTATATAAAAGTCTGGGCGCTGATCTGGAAGAAGCTCTGGACGCTGCCGCCATTTGTGAATCAATTACCCTGACCACCCAGGACTACCTGGAAGGGGTCAGTGCCATCCGCGAAAAGAGAGCGCCGATTTTTAAAGGGAAATAGCAATTATGGCAGAAGAAATTTTGAAAGAAGAAGAAGGGCATATCTGTACTCTTACCATCAACCGGCCTGAGAAGAAGAATGCTTTGAACGAAGCAGCTTTATTGCAACTGGGGGGTGTTTTAAATGAATTAAAAGAGGAAGGCAGGAACAGGGTGGTTGTGCTCCGCGGTTCCGGGGAAAAAGCCTTCTGCTCCGGGGTGGACCTGGCCGGGGCGAGTGTAAATACCATTACTGCCTTGCAATATTGTTTAGAGAGTTTAATCAATTACCCTGCTCCGGTTATTGCCATGATTTATGGTTATTCTATCGGCGCCGGTCTTGATCTGGCGGTAATCGCCGATTTTCGGCTGGCTGCTGAGAATGCCTGTTTTGGGGCCAACCTGGTTAAATTGGGGCGGATTTATTACTATACCGCTATCCAAAGACTGATTAACCTGGTGGGTATGGGTGCGGCCAAGGAGATGCTTTTAACAGGCAGGTTGATTGATGTCCGGCGAGCCGGCGAGTTGGGGCTGGTGAACCGGGTTGTTTCCGGCGCCGAACTGCCTGCGGCTGTTTACTCTCTGGCCCGGGAAATGGCTGAGGAAAATGCGCCTCTGGCGGTAAAAGTAACCAAGCGAATGATTAGCAAATTGATTGCAGACCGGAAATTGAGTCCGGCGGTGGAAAAGGAACTGAAGGCTATGGCGGAAGCGGTGCACTGGAGCAAGGATGCGGCAGAAGGCCCGCTTGCTTTTGTTGAGAAACGCAAACCGGAGTTTAAGGGAGAATAAATAATCTATCAGAATTTTTTAAAAAGTATTGACAGTATAAGGCAAGCGGTGGTAGACTACAGGTAAGAATTATTTCCTTCCTTAGCTGCGTAAATTGCTTTTGCCTCTTAAGATCACATCCAGTAATTCAAAACACGGGGGACATGGTTTGATGCCAGAGTGTGGAAAGTGTGGATATAACGGTTCGCGTATGGAATTTAAGTATATCTGTCAGGCCGAAGAAATAGGCGCCGCCACTCTTCGCCGTTGTCCTCGATGTGGAGAAATGGTATATTGCGATGAGATGGTGGAAGATGAGAAAATGAGGGATATTGAAGTGTGGGGCCTGGGCAAGTTGCGGGGCCAGACATTTAAAGCTAAAAAAAGAAAGGAGAGAAAAGCGGAATGAAGTGTGAGCATTGTGGTTACGAGGGTGTTAAGTCAACGTTCCGGTATCTTTACAACACCACCCTGGATGCTCCGACGGCTTACCGGGAGTGTCCCAAGTGTTTCAAATGGGTGATCGTTAACGAGTTAGAAGAGGAAAAGAAGGAAAAGTCGGCCTGAGAAGGGTATCCGGAGCCATAAGGAGGGGTCGTCATGAGAAGGTGTGGTGACTGTAAAAACTTTATGAACTGCACGGATAGCTCGGCTTCGGACAATGGTTACTGTATAGCCTTTTTAGATGATGACGGGATTGGCAAAGAGGTAGGAATTTATGATGATGCCGGTAAGTGCCAGCAGTTTATCGAGCAAGATCGGATCAGGACAAATGTTTCGGAGTTTATGTCGGATCCAACAGTACGGGTAGCAAGAGGGTTTGATGAAAAGTAGGCGTCTTTGCGGCAGGTTGTCGAGTGGTTTAAGGGCGCACCGAACGATGTTCCGGAAAGGGGAATTGTAATGGCGAAGATGCCGCGAGAGGTAATAACTGCTTTGGGCGATGAACATTCGTTGAAGGTACTGGCTACTGCAGACGATACCGGATTGCCGAACGCCGCTATAGTAGCCACCATAACACCGTTGGGAGAAGAAATGGTGGCATTTGCTGATCTCAGAATGGGGAAGACGCGGGACAATTTGGATAGCACCAAGAAGTTTGCGGTGACCGTATTAACGCCGCAGATGAAGTCTTACCAGATTAAGGGAACTTTTGAAGGATTCCAGGAAACCGGACCGTTGGCTGCTTCAGTAAACGAGATGGTATATAATGCCATTAAAATGCAGATCAAGGCTGTTGGACTGGGCAGTGTGGACGAAGTATATTCAGCTTGTATGGATACTCCGGGAGCGAAACTGGCTTAGAGGGCGGCCTGGTTAGGAGGGTGAGGCATGGCCAAATTACCTGAGGATGTGCTTGAGGCTATAAACAACCGGGGAAATATGAAAATGCTGGCGACGATAGACAAGGGGAAAAAGGTGAACGTGGTGCCGATCGGGTCGGTGCGGGCACTGGACGAAGAAATGCTGGCATTTGCCAACTGTGTGCCGAACAGCAGGACGAAGCAGAACCTGGAAGCTACCCGTAAGGCGGCAGTGGCAGTTTTTCAGCCGCCGTTTGAAGGTTTTCAAATTAAAGGCACCTTTCTTAAGTGGGAGACGTCCGGCCCGCTTTTTGAAGAGATGTCGGCAGAAATTAACGAAACAATGCAGAAGTATAACTTGCCGGGCAAGGTGGAAGCGGTAGGGAAGATAAAGGTTACTGAAGCCTATGCTCTCTCTATTCCGATTGCCGGAGAAAAATTGGCTTGAGTTTTGAAACTTAAAGGAGGAAGAAAGAATGCCGATTTGTGAGGAATGCAAATGGTTTTTCCCATTGGAGGATGATCCCACCCAGGGAGACTGTGTGACCAGGGTGGTTGATCCAAGGTGTGCTTACTGGACTGCAAAACCCAGGAAATCTGAAGATAATGCCGAGGGGTGCGCAAACTTCCAGACTAAATCATAGGGCTGGCAGCTAAGGCCGGCTTTAAAGATTTTGGGTTGTCATTGCGGGCGGAGCGAAGCAATCCCTTTTTGTCAGGAAAGCCGGGGGGATTGCTTCGTCGCACTCGCTTTTCACGCTTTAAAAGCCGGGAGGTGAAGAAAGGTGGTAAGATGCGAGCATTGCGGTTTTGAAGGGGATGCCGGTTTATTCAAGTTTATCTGTAATACGAAATGATGCGGTCCGACAGAAGTGCGGGAGTGTCCCGACTGCCGCCGGACGATCACGGTTGATCGTCACGAAATAAGGGAAAAGAATTTAGAGAAGGCGAAATTTCTCTCCGGCCGGTTAGAACAGGCTGTCAGCGAGAATGATTTTGTTCATGCTAAAAGTTTGATTAAAGAACTCAGAACTCTCAACCAGTTGTTGCATATAGAAGGCATCAATATATTTATCAGGCAAATGAAGAAGAAAATAGCCATGCAGTAAGAAGAAAGGAAGGATATGTTTTTTTGCTGCATTGTTTGTATACAGTGAGAAGTATATTTGTATACAGTGAGAAGTATAAAGGAGGTAAGGAAATGACGGTGGTATCCCAAGAAAAAGAAAAGGAATTACAGGAACTATATGAGAAGAGGGAGTACTGGTGGTGGGCGGAAAAGGCCCGTTCGCCGAGGGTTGATTACCTGAGGAAAGCGGTTTGGGCCAAGACGCACAAGGGTTCCCTCTACCTGCCGGGCATAAAGTACGATTCCTTCATGCTCAGAGTGTTTACGGAAGTGTTCCAGCGTCCGCTGGCAGCGACGGAGCCTTTCTTTATTACCAGAGCCAGGGCCTGGGCCGAGATGCTGGATACCATTCCCATCTTCATCGTAGACCGGGCCAGGATCGTGGGGTATATGGGCTCCGCCCCCCATATGATTATGTGGAATCACCTGGTTTGCTACAGCCTCAACATGGATACTTATAACGACCGCTCCGACCTGATTGAAGAAAGTGACCGGCCCTGGATCAAGGAAGCGCTGGACTGGTGGCAACCCCGCACCTACCAGGCGAAATGCGAACGTTATCTTACCCGCCGGGAAAAAATGAATGCCAGCCTTTGTATTACCAACTCCGGCAACGCGCACAACAGCAGTAATGAAAATCCCACCATTCAGTATGATTTTGTGCTGAAAGGTTTTAACCACATTATTAAGGTAATTGAAGAAAAAATGGCTGAAGCGCATAAGAAACTGCACGAAGACGTGCCCGATGCGCCGGAACAATTGCCCCTGCTGGATAAGCTTGATACCTGGGAGGCCATGAGGATAACCCTGGAAGCGGCAATCCGGTGGGCCAGGCGTTACAGCCGGCTGGCCAGGATAATTGCCGAAAACTTCGAGACCGACCCGGTGAGAAAACAGGAGCTTTTGCGTATTGCAGAAACCTGTTACAAAGTACCGGCCGAGCCGCCCGGGCACTTGTGGGAAGCCATTCAATTCGACCTTTTCTTCAACCATTTGAGGCAGTACGAAATGCCTTATACTGCCTGGCCGGCAAGGCCGGATTACTGGTACTGGCCGCACTATAAAAAGGATGTTATCGACGAAAAGAATATTACCAGGGAAGATGCTCTGGACTATGTCTGTGAGTGGCAGATCAGGGCCTTTGAATGCAGTCGCAGCGCCAGCCGCATTTCCCGCGAGTTGATGCAGGGAAGTTCCGGGCCTTATGTCTGGACGCTGGGCGGGGTTAAGCCGGAAGACGGCACCGATGCCTGCAACGATTTGACTGATGCTTTGCTGGAAGCTGCCGTTCTGACCAGGGTAGCCGACCCGACTTATGGTTTCCGGTACCATGCCAAAGCGCGGGTTTCCACCCTGCGTAAAGTTTTTGAATGCATCCGTCACGGTCTGGGCTATCCGTCTATCCGGCATGACCCTGTTTGTATCGCCAATATCATGAACTGGTGCAAGCACCCGCTGGAAGAAGCCCGCACGTGGGTCCACCAGGCCTGCATGTCACCCTGTCCCACTACTAAATGGGGCGCCCAGCCGATAAGGTATGCCACCGCCATGAGTATCTGCTCGAAAGCAATGGAACTGGCTTTAAACAACGGTTGGGACCCGCTTTTTAAGATGCAGATCGGACCGAAAACGGGGGATCCCCTTAATTTTACCTATGAAGATCTTTACAATGCCACCCTGGAACAGATGAAGTACATCTTGTGGGAGACCGTGCGCATCCGCCATATTTGCCGCCATGTAGAAATGAAAGAATTTGCCAAGCCATTCTGCTCGGCCACCTTTGAGCGGTGCGTGGAGGCCGGTGAAAACTCCGCCATGGTAAGAGAAAGGGGTAACCCGTGGAAGTCTTACTTCTGCTGGATGGATATGTTTGACGGTCTGGTGGCGGTTAAGAAGCTGGTCTTTGAAGAGAAAAAGTACACCATGAAGCAATTACTGGAAGCCCTGCGCGCCAACTGGGAAGGTTACGAGGAAATGCGGATGGACTTCGTGCGGGCGCCCAAATGGGGCAACGACGACGACTATGCGGATGAAGTAGCGGTAAAGTTCCATAAGGATTTTACCGAACAGGCCTGCCGTCCGGCCATTGAATGGAGCGGTACCTCCTGGAGCATCCTGCCGCAGAACATAGCCGGTTACGTAGTCGGCGGCACCCGCATCGGCGCTTTACCGAACGGCCGGCGCTGGGGAGATACCTGTTACGACGGCGGCTGCTCGCCGGGTGCCGGTCTGGACAAAAAGGGGCCTACGGCAGTCTTGCGGTCGGTAGGCAAGCTGGATCACAAAACCATGTTCCGGGCCTCCCTGTTGAACCAGCGGCTGTCCCCGACTCAACTAGCCGGAGAAAAGGGTTTTGAGTTGTGGTTGAGCTATATTAAGACATGGTACGACCTGGAAATCAACCATGTGCAGTTCAACATGGTGGATAACGAGACCCTGGTAGCGGCCCAGCGGGAACCGGAGAAATACAGTGAGTTGATGGTGCGGGTAGCCGGTTACAGCGCCATGTTTGTGGATTTAAACAAGAAAACCCAGGACACTATTATTGCCCGCAACGTGCAGACCCTTTAACTTTATATGTAAGATACATGTAATAAGTAAGATGCATATCAAGAACAGGAGGTGGTTTGAACTTAAGGTTTTAGCTTATCAAAAGATGAGGTCAGGTCTTTGAAAATTGCAGTTTGAAAAGTTTAAAGGAGGTTCGCAAAGTTGACAACAGCGATAAGAGGAAAAGAAGCGCAAGAATCTTTGGAAAAAAGAGAATTCTGGTGGTGGGCGGAGAAAGCCCGCTCGTCCAGGGTTGATTACTTGAGAAAAGCTGTCTGGTCCAAGGCCAGCAAGGGTTCTACTTATTTGCCGGGGACTAAAATGTGCATTCACGGCCTCAAGGTGTATAAAGAAGTATGGAGCGAGCCCGAGGCAAGAACCGAGCCGTACATGTTCACCTGGGCCAAAGCGCAGGCGGAAGTGTTCGATACGATTCCCATTTTTATTATTGATAATGCCAGAATTGTCGGCTATGTCGGTTCGGCGCCGAATAAGTTTTTCTGGACTCCGGCCATGTCCTATTCATTAAACGACGACACTTATAACGACCGTTCCGGCCTGATTGAGGAAGGCGAAAGGGATACGGTAAAAGAGTGTATTGACTTTCTCAGGCCGGTTACCTTCCAGGCCATGACGGAGCGTTATTTAAGCCGCCGGCAGAGGATTATGGCCAAAACCTCGCAGACCTTTACCGGTGCGAAACATCTGGAAGCGGCGACATACTGCACCTCCCAGTTTGATTATTACATTAAGGGTTTCAATAATATCATTGCCGATATCGATAAAAAACTGGCTGAGGCGGAGGAATTCTTGTATGGAGTGGGGAGCATTCCCGACTTTAATAAAGAGTACGAGTATTTAAAAAAGCTGGATAACTGGAAAGCCATGAAGATGGTGCTTGAAGCGGCCGTCCGGTGGGCCAGGAGATACAGCCGGCTGGCCAAGATAATCGCCGAAAACTTTGAAACCGACCCGGTAAGAAAGCAAGAACTGATGGAAATTTCCCAAAGATGCTGGAATGTCCCGGCCGAAGCGCCGGAAACATTCGCCGAGTCCTTGCAGTTCGAGCATTTTCAGTCAATGGGCCGTAAATACGAGATGCACGACGGCGCATGGCCGACATCCCCGGACCGCTGGTTCTGGCCGTACTATAAAAAAGAAGTGCTGGAAGAAAAATCTCTAACCAGGGAAGATGCCCTGGATTATGTCGCTGAATACCTGATCCGGGCTTATGAATACGGCAGCTTCCGCGACCGCCAGTACCGGGAGCTGATGACCGGGGACCCGGGCCCCTACGTATGGACGTTTGGCGGAGTCTGGCCGGACGGCAGCGACGCCTGCAGCGATCTGACCGATCTCTTCATGGAAGCGGCCAGGCTGGTGCGGGTGGTTTCACCGACCTTTGCCTTCCGCTACCACCGCAACTGCCGGGTGCAGACCCTGAAGCAGGTGTTTGAATGCATCAGGCACGGCCTGGGTTATCCCAACATGCGCCACGACGAAGTGCTGATTGCGTCCAACATGTACTGGAGCGGCACTCCTTTAGAGGAAGCCCGTACCTGGAACGCTCAGGCCTGCATCGTACCCTGCCCCAATACGAGACACGGCGTAATGCCGGCCAGATACTCTTCCAGCGCTACTTTAGGTTCAAAATGCGTCGAACTGGCCTTGTGGAACGGCTATAATCCGATATTTAAAATGCAGATCGGGCCGAAAACGGGCGACCCGACCAGGATGACCTTTGACGAACTTTTTGACGCCTCCGTTGAGCAGTACCGGGTGATACACTGGGAGGCCTGCAAAATCCGCAATATGACGCGTTTTGTGGAAGAAATAAAAGGCAGGCCTTACCTTAGCGCCACCTACGAAGAGTGTGTGGAGACGGGGCTGAATGCCTTCCAGAAAAGGGAATACGGCAACAACTGGTTGACCATATTTATCTGGATGGACGGCTGGGACGCGCTGGCGGCCTTGAAAAAGCTGGTCTACGACGACAAGAAGTATAGTATGGAACAGGTGCTGAAGATGCTGGCGGCCAACTGGGAAGGCTACGAGACCGAACGGATGGACTTTGTGCATGCGCCCAAGTGGGGCAACGACGATGATACTGCGGACGAGATTATCGTGCGCGCCTATAAAGATGTACGCGACAAGGTTCTTCTGCCGTGCAGATGCTGGGGAACCAGGGCGCGGGGTATTCCCGGCGTGCCGCAGAATATCGCGGCCTACTCGGTTGCCGGCATACTGCTGGGGGCGTTGCCGAACGGCAGGCGTCTCGGCGACACCTGCTACGACGGCGGCTGCTCGCCGGGCGCCGGTCTGGACAGAAAGGGGCCCACGGCGGTCTTAAGGTCGGTCGGCAAGCTGGATCATACCACGATGTTCCGGGCCAACCTGCTCAACCAGCGGCTGTCGCCAACGCAACTGGCCGGCGACAAAGGGTTTGATTTGTGGCACAACTATATCAAAACCTGGCATGACCTGGGAATTAACCATGTGCAGTTTAATATGATTGATAATGAGACATTGGTAGCAGCTCAGAAAGAGCCGGAGAAATATAATGAGTTGATTGTGCGGGTGGCCGGTTACAGCGCCTGCTTCGTGGAATTGAACAAGAAAACGCAGGACACCATCATTGCCCGCACGGTACAGACGCTTTAGTAATTGACGGCAGTCGGCTTATCAGCTTGCCTGGTAGCTGGAACTTAGAAATCAACCTGTAATTTGCTAAAAAAGCCTGCTGAGCATTTCTCGTTCAAGAGTTTTGTTCGGCAGGCTTAATTTTTTTGGAGGAAAAGCCGAAAGAATAGATAGAATTATAGGAAAATTTATTATTGACAGTCAATTTATAAAAATGTTATCGTATGATAAATGAGAAATGGTATTTTTATCCCTCAGGGGTCTGAAATCGTTGGTTCTCAGATCGTCCTTGCATGATCTGGCAGGCCCGGTCAGAAGTTGATTCCATGTGCCCAACCTTTAATACTTCACTTCCTTGTTAGCAGATTGCCCATTGGAGTTGGAATAAGAAAGAGATAGTAATGTCATTTCAGTGAATTGAAACGCCCTGCTGTCATTATGATCTCAGTGAAGATCTCGGAGCTGATGTCAGTCGTGGGGGGATGGGTTGATCTCGACACTCTCATGTCATTGCGAACGGGGCGAAGCAATCTCGGAGAAAGGGGGGAGAATGTTTTTACGTGTTCTATTGGGAAAGATGTGAACCTGGTTCCTTAATTTTAAAGTTAAAATGAGGGGATGAGGTAGTATGAGTGCCAGAACACAAACGTTAAAGGACAGGGTAGTGATCAAAACCCATAAAGTTGTTGCCCGTGGCCTGCAGGAGGAAACAGGCGGCGAAAAACCTTTCAGGGAAGGAATGAATGTAAAACTTTGCCTGGAGAGGGCAAAACTGATAACGGAAGCATACCGGCAAACCGAACATGAGCCCATGGTAATCAGGCGGGCGAAGGCGCTTGCTCATATACTTGAAAACATGACTATTTTTATCCAGCCTGATGAGTTGATTGTCGGCAACTTTGCCAGCAGGCCGGAGTGTGTGGCCCATTACCCGGAACTGCAGTGGCGGTGGCTGGAGAAGGCAATTTGCACACCGGACGGGCCGTATAAAGAATTGCTTTCCGAAAGTGAAAAAGAGGAAATGAAAGAGTTGCATAAATACTGGAAAACAAGAGCGGTTCACGGTATGGAGCGGGAACTTTTGCCTGACAGTCTAAAGAAGTTTTTTTACTACAAGGGGGTGGCTTTCTGGACCTATCACTGGGAGAGGGGCACTCCCGACTACGAGAAAGTTTTCCGTCTCGGTTTTGAAGGGATTATTGAGGAAATAAATGATAAATTATTGGATACAGGTGAGAAGTATGAAAAAATGCTGATTGACAGCAGAAAATACCTGGAAATGAAGAGAGATTTGGAAGCCATGAAGATAGCGTTGAACGGCGTTGTTAAGTGGGCAAAGAGGTACTCTGCCCTTGCTTCGGAAATGGCTCAAAATGAAAAGGATCAAGAAAGAAAAATGAATTTGCGGGAGATAGCCGGAATTTGCGGCAGGGTGCCGGAGAAACCGGCGAGAACACTTCATGAGGCGCTGCAGTGTTTCTGGTTTATTCACCTCATAGTCAATTATATTGAGGAGCCGCAAACCGGTTGCGGGGCAAGGTTTGACAAGATATTTAACCCTTTTTACCAAAAAGACCTGGCGGAAGGAAGGATTGCAAAAGGAGACGCACGGGAGTTGCTGGAGTGCGTATGGCTCAAATTCCTGGAAACCGGCTTCCTGCATCCCCCGATCTGGTCGGGAATGGGAGGAGGCGGACTGGGCTGGCAGACAGTGACAATAGGGGGTACGACTGCCGATGGGCAGGACATTACGAACGATCTAACCCACCTGGTACTGGATTCAATAAAAGCGTTGAACACGTTGCAGCCGCCGCTTGCCTTGAGAGTGCATGAAAAAACACCGCGGGAACTTCTGGTGAAGGCGACTGAAGTTCTCAATACGGGTGTGGCCCAGCCGGCATTTTTTAATGATAAGGTTAATGTGCCGAGGTTGACAAATCTGGGGGTTCCTTTAGGGGAAGCAAGGGATTATGGGATAATGGGCTGTATGTGGCCGACGATTCCCGGCAAAAACATTGTGAACAGGGCATCGAACACCGGTCCTCTCTTTGTGGCAAAATGTCTTGAACTGGCTTTAAATCGGGGTAGGGATATGAGGACGGGAGAGCAGCTCGGGCCGGAAACCAAAGACCCATTGGAGTTTGCCTCAGTTGACGAAATAATGAATGCGGTGCTGGAACATGTCGGGTATGCTGCCCGGGGATTGTTTTATGTCGGCAACATAGCGAACTGGTTGTACGAAGAATACCTGCAAAGGCCTTTTTTGTCAGCCTTGCTGGACGGGTGTATTGAGAGAGGGGAAGAACTGAGGAAATGGACCTATATGCCATATAATTGCTGCATGGTTATAGGGGTGAATAATGTGGCGGATTCGTTGGCAGCGATTAAAAAACTGGTATTTGATGAGAAAAAAACAACTATGGACGAGTTGTTAAATGCTCTGAAAAAGAATTGGGAGGGCTGTGAAGAACTGCGCCAGATGTGCCTGGATGCGCCGAAGTTCGGGAATGATGACGACTACGTTGATTCGCTGGCGAGTGATTTATTTATCAAGGTCAACGAAGAAGTGGGTAAAGTAAAGTCTTATTTCAGCAATACCTGGACTCCGGCGGTTGTTGATGGAAGCGCGGCATCTGCGCCGTACGGCTATTCGCTTGATACGGCGGCTACCCCGGACGGAAGGAGGGCCGGAGATCCATTCCATGATGGAAGCATATCACCGATGATGGGTAAAGACCGGAAAGGCCCCACTGCAGCGCTGTTGTCGGTGTCGAAAATTGACCCCTTGAAAACCTGGAATCACCTGTTTAACCAGACATTTATGCCTCAGTACTTAAAAGATGAATTTGTCGAAAGGTTTGCGGATTATTTAAAAACATGGGTAGATCTGGGGGCGCATCACATACAATTTTCGGTGGTTGCTAAAGAAACATTGCTGGACGCGCAAAAAAATCCGGTGGAGTATCCGGAGTTAATAGTAAGAGTATGCGGTTATGCGGCATATTTTATAGACTTGAGCAGGGGACTGCAGAATGCGGTAATCGAAAGAACGCATCAATGTTTTTAGTTTTTCAAGGATATTTTAACAGAGGAGGCGGTGTTTTAAGTTTTATCATTTTGTCTTCTTTAGAAGTAGCGGACACTGGAACAGATGTTCCTTGAACAGTGGAAAACGAAGAAATCTTAAACAAGGAGGCCAAATAAAAAATGACCACGGGAACCAGAGAAAAAGAATTGCAGGAATCTTTAGAAAAGAGAGAATACTGGTGGTGGGCGGAGAAGGCCCGTTCGCCCAGGGTTGATTACTTGAGAAAAGCCGTCTGGTCCAAGGCCAGCAAAGGCTCGTCCTACCTGCCGGGGACCAAGGCTGATACCCATCCGGTTAAAGTATATGCCGAGGTATTCGGCCGGGAAGAAGCCAAAACCGAGCCGTACATCATCACCTGGGCCAGGGCGCAAGCGGAGGTAAACGATACCATTCCCGTTTTCATTCTTGACCATTCCAGGATCGTCGGCAACAACGCTTCCGCGCCTCATAAGATATTCTGGAATGTTAACCTGGGCTATTCCCTCAACGAAGACTTTTTTAACGACCGTACCGGTTTGATTGATGATGCAGAGAGAGTGGAAATCAAGAGATGCCTGGATTTAATGAAACCATATACTTACCAGGCCATGGTCGACAGGATCTTGAGCCGGCGGCAGAAGGTAATGTCGAAAACATCGCAGACCTTTACCGGTAATGATTCCACGTCGGCCGGCGCCAATTACTGCACATCCCAATGGAGTTACTATGTTAAAGGCTTCAACGCCATCCTGAAGGAAATCGACGAACGGATTGCCGAAGCGGAGGAGTTTCTGTACGGGGTGGGGAGCATTCCCGATTTCAACAGGGAATATGATTACCTGAAAAAGCTGGACAACTGGCGGGCCATGAAGATTATCGGCGAGTCCGGTATCCGCTGGGCCAAACGGTTCAGCCGGCTGGCCAAAATCGTTGCCGAAAACTTTGAGACCGACCCGCAAAGAAAGCAGGAACTGCTGGATATCGCCGGGAGATGCGACCGGGTGCCGGCGGAGCCGCCGCGGAACTTCCCGGAGGCTCTGCAGTTCGAGCAGTTCCAGACCATGCTCCGGAAGCGGGAAAGGGCCGAGAGGGCCTGGCCGACCCTGATCGACCGCTGGTTCTGGCCTTACTACCAGAAAGACGTGCTGGAAGAAAAGACCCTGACCAGGGATGATGCGCTGGACTATA
>JAGUVT010000037.1 GCA_020062745.1 Deltaproteobacteria bacterium | reverse complement strand
CATCCCCGCCAGGTGCTGAATTTTACCGGCCACTCCGGCAGCTATATACAGCTTCGGTGATACGGTTTTACCGGTAAGGCCGATTTGCCGGAAAAACGGCGCCCAACCAGCTTCTACCGCATCCCTGGTGGCGCCCAGGCCGGCGCCCAGAAGCCCGGCCAGTTCCTCCAAAAAGCGAAAATTATTCTTGCTTTTCATTCCCTTGCCGCCGGTAACAACAATCTCGGCATCCTGGAGACTTGTTTCGCTGGTCTCATCAGCGGTAAAAGCGAGGAATTTTTCCGGCCACGAGGTCTGTTCATGAGCATAGATTTTAACAACTACCTCACCGTTTCGTGATAAATCACGCTCCGCCGGTTTAAGAGAACGGGGGCGTACCGTGGCCATCTGCGGGCGAGTGGAGGTCTTGATTGTGGCCATAACATTGCCGCCGATAGCCGGCCGGGTCTGCAAAAGGGCGCCGTCTTTCGGGTCAATGGCCAGTTCAGTGCAGTCGGCAGTGAGGCCGGTGCCCAAACGTGCCGCCGCTACCGGCAGCAATGTCCTCCCGTAAGCAGTAGCGGCGGCGATTACGATAGACGGTTCCTCCTCCCGGATTAGCTGTACCAGGATGCCGGCAAGAGGGCCGACTAAAAAGTATGGCCAACTGCCGGGATTAACCGCCAGAACACGTTCGGCGCCGTGATAAACCAATTCCTCCAGCCTTTCGTCCGCTATGCCCAGCACGGCGCAACTAAGGGTCGCTCCCGATTGCCCGGCCAGCTTTAAGCCCCAGTGAAGCAATTCATAAGTTACCGGATGAATACTTTTACCGCGTATCTCTGCCAAAACCAGTATCTTTTGTGGTTCCAAGCGCTATCACCTTTTTTAAAGCAATTGTCTGGTTTTCAATACGTCTAAGACAGCATCCAGAGCTTTATCAACGTCGTCAGCCTGGTAAAAAACCGTCTGCCGGGCAAATTTAGGGCTGAACACCTTCACTACCCTGGTTGGAGAACCTTTAAGGCCGATCTCTTCTTCTTTAATTCCCAGTTCGTCAGAACCCCATACGGGAAAGCTTATTTTCTTTGCCGCCAACACCTTGCGCAGGGGGGGCAAGGCCGGCTTATTAATATCCCGCACCACCGTGATCAGGGCCGGCAGGCTTACCTTCAGTTTTTCTATACCAGTTTCCACCATTCGCTCTACATGCGCCGACCCGTTTACAATTTCCAGCTTACGGGCAAAGGCAACCACCGGTATATCAAGCATCGCGGCCGTCATCGGCCCTGTCTGTCCCGTCTCGCCATCGGTTGTCTTATCCCCGGCCAGAATAAGGTCTGCCATACCCAGCTTGCGTACAGCAGCCGAAAGCACCCGTGCCGTGGCTATCGTATCGGAACCGGCAAAGGCACGGTGAGAGAGTAAAATACCCTTATCCACACCCCGCGCCACCGCTTCCTGTAACACCTTATCGGCACTGCCCGGCCCCATGGTGAGAGCCGTGACTATTGTGCCGGGATACATGTCCTTCAGCCTTACCGCTTCCGTAACAGCATGTACATCCAGCGGGTTCATTTCCGCCCCGGCCGCCTCCCGGATCATGGTACCCGTATCCGGGTTCATGCGTACATTTGCCGTGCCGGGCACCTGTTTAATTAAAACAATAATGTTCATAAGTATATTGTAACATCTCTTCAATTAAAATACCATAAAGGCGCTACGGGTTGCTTGTCTGCGTCCCTTCTACTTATCTCTACGGGAAAAATCTTTTCGGCAAAAGCACATGCTCCAACAGCAGGCAAAGTAGCATTCCGGCCACAAAACCGTTACCTAAAACATACTGCGCCAGAACCGGAACGGTAGTAAAAGATTCAGGGGGTAGAAACATAAGGCCGGTGCCCACTAAAACCGGCAGGCCCACCACAAAATAGTCCCGTCCTTCTAGTTTCAAACGGGCGTAATCCTTTAACCCAAAGCCGATCATCTGGCAGAAGGAGGCCAGTAACACCGAGTAGCCGACCGGCTCCGGAATTGAAGAAAGAAAGGCGCCAACCGGCGGCAAAAGACCTAGAATAATCATAGCCACTGTAAATAAGGCAAAAGGCAACCGGGCCGCCACCCCGGTCAGGCTGACCAGCCCCGCACCGGCAGAATAAGGAACAAAGCCTACTGTCGTCCCCAAACCAGCCAGGATATCGGCCACACCGGTAAAAATAACCCCCCGGTCGTACGTCCGGTGCGGCAGAGAAATTCCCAAAACCCTTTCCATAGCCAGGATGCTGGCCACCAGGTTGGAAAGAACCAGAAGGCTGGTAAGCACTGATGTCAACACAATACCGAAATCAAAGGTTGGCGTGCCCCAGGCAAAAAGCCGGGGCAGTGATACCGGCTGCTGGTGCACCCATTGCACTCCGGAGTCAACACCGGTCAGGACGGCAATAACCCAGCCGACCAGGATACCAATTAAAATAGCTATGCTTTTTAAAAAACCCCTTCCTTTCAAGTTGATAATAATTACTGCCGCAATGACCACCGCTGAAAGAACAGCGGATTTGTAATCTATCGCCGGATGCTGGAGACTGATTCCCAGCATCCCTTTTAGAAAAGGGCCGCTCAACTGGAGCCCCAGCAGTACCAGCACCGAGCCTGTTACCGCCGGTGTAAAAAGGCGCAGGGCTCTGCCCAGCAGCCCGGTCAGGCCCAGGAAAATTAAGCCGGCGCCGGCTACCAGCAGCCCCATCTCCAGGTCGGTGCGCAAAACGCTCAACGGTTTACCCAGGGCCGGGGCAATGGCAGCCAGGGTAATAAAAATACCCAGCCACATGCCGGATGGTCCTTCGATGATCGGCAAGCGGTGCCCGAAAAACACCTGAAGCAACGAAGCCAGTGCTGAAAAGAGAAAGGTTCGCTGAGCCAGGGAAGCTGTCCCGGCCTGGTCCAGTCCCAGTGCGGCTCCTACCACTATCGGCACCACGGCTGAGTTGGCCAGGGCAAAGACAAGCCACTGCACGCAATAGGCCAGCGAACGGTTCAAAGGAAGCTTATCATTCAGGCCGTATAAAAGATCCTGCTTCGTTTCTTTCTCCATCAGCTTGTTCCTGACAAGCAGCTATCAGTGGCATCAGCACAAAGTTTGAGCAACAGCATTTCCATCGCCGGGTAAAACTCCTGCCGTCCCATTTTTACAGATACATCAATATCAAGCAACTCTTCCAAGATCCCCTCCAGTAAGGGCCGGCTAAAATTATGGCTTTGCCCAAGCGCCTTCCGGGCCGCATAAGGGTGAAGCTTTATCTGTCCCGCCAGATCCTTCTCCTGGTACCCTTCTTGCAACAACTCCCGGACTAAAAGAATCAGCCGGAACTGCCGGGCTACCATGGACAGAATGCGCTGGGGCGGTTCTCTGGCCGCCAGCAATTCCCTTATACCGTTCAACGCTGCCCGGCACTGCCGGCCGGCAATGGCGTCCACCACGGCGAATATATTCTCTTCCACCCGGCAGGCAACCACCTGACGGATATCTTCAATGGTAATAATCTCCCTGTTTCCGGTAAAGTTAACTATTTTCTCCAATTCTCCCGCCAGCACCTGCAGGCTGCTTCCGGCAATTGCCAGCAAGGCATCCACTGCTTCCGGGGCAAATCTCTTGCCGTCCCGGCCGGCCCTTTTGGCCAGCCACCTGGCCAGGTCGGGCCGGCGCAAAAAGGTAAACTCCACGGCCTGCCCGACTTCTTTTACCGCCCGGAAAATTTTC
Source organism: Deltaproteobacteria bacterium (assembly GCA_020062745.1). Lineage (GTDB taxonomy): Bacteria > Bacillota > Desulfotomaculia > Desulfotomaculales > JAGUVT01 > JAGUVT01. The sequence goes on along the minus strand of JAGUVT010000037.1, from coordinate 13,769 downwards.
CTGCGCTTATCCACTGCTTCACCGGTAGTAAAAATTAAACAGGTAGAAGACAGCGGATCGGCCAGGTAATCCAGCAACACTGCTTCTTTGCCGGATACTTTCGTTTCTTCCCCTGTTTCTTCTCCCGAACGCCGGCCGGTTTTAAAGAACGGGGCATTCTTTACTACCACCAGCCGCTTTTGCGACAGAAACGGCAGCATTCCGGCCCTGAACACAATTTCCCGGGGGGTTATTTCTTCACCATCCACTAGATCCAGGTTCCACTCTGCCATCCCGGCCGGCAGCAGCAGTTCACGAAAACGGGCTACCGCCTGTTCCCGTAAATATACTTCTTCCCCATAAAAGAGATAAGCCGGGAAAACCACTCCCTGTTTTAAGCTATTTAAAAGATCGACAAAGTATTTCACCTGCTCTGCACCTCTATTAAGTTATGTAGGAACAATTTATTTTTCTCTTCATATTCTATATTAAAAAAATTCTAAGGAGGTCATTTATAATGTCGGGTAGTTATTACGGCGGCAATGCGTTTATCATCTTCTTGATCTTAATTCTCCTGGTGATCGGCATCGGTTTCTGGGGGAGCTATGGTTTATCGGACAGCAAATAGCATAACCAATCCGCTTCCAAAGCTATCCACTGTATTCAACACTTAATTAAACGGTTTGTCAGGCATGTGGAAAAGCCGGTGGTCTACCCATCGGCTTTACTATTGGGCACCTCGCTGACCACCCTGTTTCTACCTTCCCGCTTGGCCTTGTAAAGCGCAGCATCTGCTTTCTTAATCAATGCTATACCATTAGTCGCGTCTTCCGGGTAAGAAGCAATACCAAAAGAAGCCGTAACCCGGTGGCCCTGAAAAGATTCCTGGCTTATTTTCAGCCTTATTCTTTCTACTATCTCTATTGCTTTGGCCCTGCTTGTACGGGGCAGGATAAAACAAAATTCTTCCCCTCCGTAACGAGCCAAAAAATCCGCTTCCCGCAAAGACTCGGTTAATATCCTTGCAAGTTTCTCCAGAACCAGATTGCCGGCATGGTGTCCAAACCGGTCATTGAACACCTTAAAGTGATCGACATCCATAATAACCAGCGCAAAAGTATATTTAAAACGTCTCGACCTTTTAATCTCCGAAATGAGCAACTCGTTAAAAAAACGAAAATTATAAAGCCCTGTAAGACCATCCCGGATGCTGAGATAAAGGAGTTTTTCCCGGATTAACCGCTCTATACCGATAACCCGGCCGGTAAAAACAGTAATCGCAATCATTACTCCTGCCGTAACCAGATGGGTAAAAGCATCACGGGTAGCATCCCATTTAAAACCCTGTATAAACAGCAATTCAAGTGAAGCAATAACCACGTAGAGAGAAGCGACTTTAACCCCGAAACGTAAAAGAAAAATCATTAAAGGTATAATATATACACTGCTGTAAACAGTAAGAAAATCCCTCGTCATAAAACTTCCCAGTCCAATCAGAGTTAAGTCGCTAACTAAAAAAATATAAGCAAATTTATTAATTAAAGTTGAACTTTTTTTACTCAGGAGCAGCCACAGGCTCGCATAAATAAGAACAAAGGGCCAGTAAGTAAACCACAGGGCTTTGTTATCTTTGACCATAAAATATAAAATGGCCGCCAGAACCACCAGTGATATTCTCATCCAGCCGATGAAATTATCCATATGCCTGTAGCGAAAAGACAGTACAATCTCTTCTGATTTATTGTGCCCAGGCAGATTGGGTGTGTTTTTTAATAGACCCAAAGTAAACACCTCAAAAAATACTCTTTACTCCTTCCAGTTTCAAAAGGTACTTTTTCATTGCCAACCCGCCGCTGAATCCTCCCAGCGAACCGTCCCGGCCGATAACCCGGTGGCAGGGAATCACCAAAGGGGTGCGGTTACTGCGCATTACCCCGCCTACTGCCCGGGCCGCCCGAAAATTGCCACACGCTTCTGCCACCCACTTGTACGATCTTACCGTCCCATAAGGAATGGCGGCAACTACCGCCAGAACCCGGCGTTGAAAAGGAGTATACCCTGACCAGTCCAATGGCACTGAAAAACGAACCGGGTTGCCGCAAAAATAACTCTCCAGTTCTTTTTGCAGTTCTAAAGTAAGTCTCTTTTCAGTACCATACGGCAAGACATCAAGTTTTACCTGCAAACCGGTACCGAGTTCCCGCAAAGCTTCCTCAGGAGTTTCCCGGGGCAGGGTAAGCGCCTTAAGACCGGCAAACGTCCAGACAGCAGCCACCCAGCCTGACGGCACATGAAAAACATGCATTGGCATCCCCTAAAATTACCCCTATCCGTTTAACATCTTCATTCCGCTACCGGCGAAGAAAAGAGCCCGGTAGAAAGATAGCGTTCACCGGTATCGGGAAATACTACCACCACCAGTTTCCCTTTATTCTCCGCCCTTTTAGCCACCTCCAGAGCCGCAAAGAAAGCTGCTCCGGACGAAATACCTACCAGCAACCCCTCTTCCCGGGCCAGACGACGCGCTGTACCCGCCGCCTGATCATCAGTTACCTGAATTATTTCATCGATCACCGCCGTGTTCAGGATGGGCGGCACAAACCCCGCCCCGATACCCTGAATCTTATGAGCGCCGGGCTGCCCGCCGGAAAGAACCGGCGAACCGGCAGGCTCTACCGCAACCACCCGGACTGAGGGCTTTCTTTCCTTTAGCAACTCTCCCACACCGGTTATGGTGCCCCCCGTGCCCACGCCAGCTACAAAAATATCCACCTGCCCCTCAGTATCAAGCCAGATTTCTTCAGCCGTGGTTGTCCGGTGGACAGCCGGGTTGGCCGGGTTCTTAAACTGCTGGGGAATAAAAGAAGAAGGAATATTTGCAGCTATATCCTCAGCTTTAGCAATAGCGCCCTTCATTCCTTCACTACCTGGCGTCAATACCAGTTCGGCGCCGTAAGCCTGCAGTAAGTTTCTTCTTTCCATGCTCATAGTGTCAGGCATGGTTAAAATCAGCCGGTAACCTCTGGCGGCACAAACCAGGGCCAGCCCAATTCCGGTATTGCCGCTGGTAGGCTCGATAATTGCACTGCTCTTATAAATCAAACCTTTTTCCTCGGCATCTGCAATCATGGCCAGAGCAATGCGGTCCTTGACACTGCCGCCGGGGTTAAAAAACTCTATTTTGGCAGCCACTTCAGCCACCGCCCCGACCAGTGACCTGTTCAGCCGCAAAAGCGGGGTGCTGCAAATCAGATCGGTTAATCTGTCAATCATATAATATTCCCCCAGCATTTTAGTAAGGTACCTAAAATTTATCATTACATGTAACTTTAAGTCAACTCCAACAACTAAAATAACATGTTCTAATAATACCATATTATGGTCCAAGCTAATATCCCCAAGCACACTTTCCTTAACAATTAAAAACCCCCGCAGTTTTCCACGGGGGTTTTCGCACATTTTTTTACATCATCGGGGGCATTCCGCCGCCACCCATGCCGGGTAAATCTTTTTCCTTTTCTGGTTTTTCAGCCACCATCGTCTCAGTCGTCAAAATCATCGCTGCAATACTGGCAGCATTCTGCAACGCAATACGGGTAACCTTGGCCGGGTCGACAATTCCCGCTTCAATCATATTAGCATAGTCTCCGGTCAGAGCATTAAACCCGACCCCACTTGCCTCATTTTTGACCCTCTCAACCACAACTGAGCCTTCCATGCCGGCATTGTTGGCAATTTGGCGGATTGGTTCTTCCAAAGATCGCCGGACGATATCAATACCGGTCTTCTCATCAAGGTAATCCGAACCAAGACCGTCCAAACCTTTCATAGCATTAATATAAACCACCCCGCCGCCGGGCACGATACCCTCTTCTACCGCGGCCCGGGTGGCATTTAAAGCATCATCTATGCGAAGCTTTTTCTCCTTCATCTCGGTCTCCGTAGCGGCACCCACCTGAATTACAGCTACCCCGCCGGCCAACTTGGCCAGGCGCTCCTGCAACTTTTCCTTATCGAAATCCGAAGTGGTTTCTTCAATCTGCTTCTTGATCTGAGCCACCCTGTTGGTAATTTCATCAGGGCTCCCTTTTCCGCCGACAATAATGGTTTCTTCCTTCTTTATCCGTACTTTATCGGCTTTGCCGAGTTGGTCAAGAGTGGCTTTGTCCAGCTTCAGGCCCAGTTCTTCAGTAATAACGGTACCGCCTGTAAGAATGCCGATATCCTGCAGCATGGCCTTGCGCCGGTCGCCGAAGCCGGGAGCTTTAACGGCCACACAAGAGAAAGTACCGCGCAACTTGTTCAACACCAGGGTAGCCAGAGCTTCACCTTCCACATCCTCAGCAATGAGCAGGAGCGGTTTGCCGGTCTGCACAATTTTCTCTAAAACAGGCAGCATATCGCTGACCGCCGTCACTTTCTTGTCGGTAATCAGAACGTAAGGCTCATTCAAGGTTGCTTCCATCTTCTCAGTATCAGTAATCATATAAGGCGAAATATAGCCGCGGTCGAAATTCATTCCTTCCACAACTTCGAGCGTGGTACTGGTACCTTTGGACTCTTCCACCGTAATTACGCCGTCCTTGCCAACTTTCTCCATAGCATCGGCAATCAGGTTGCCAATAGTCTCATCATTGGCCGAAATCGAAGCCACCTGAGTAATAGCCGCCTTGCTTTCGACCGGCTTGGCCGAAGATTTAATGGCGTCAACTGCTTTTTCTACCGCCTTTTCAATGCCCCGCTTGATAATCATCGGGTTAGCCCCGGCCGCTACATTCTTCAAGCCTTCGCGTACAATGGCCTGGGCCAGCACACATGCCGTGGTAGTTCCGTCACCGGCCACATCATTGGTTTTAGTAGCCACTTCCTTGACCAACTGAGCGCCCATGTTCTCAAACGGATCAGGAAGTTCTATCTCCCTGGCGATGGTAACACCGTCATTGATAATCATTGGCGAGCCAAATTTCTTTTCCAACACCACATTCCGGCCCTTGGGGCCCAAAGTAACTCTCACCGCTTCAGCCAGAGCATTAACGCCTCTTTCCAGCGACCGCCTGGCATCTTCGCGAAAAATAATTTCCTTACCAGCCAATTTTCATACCCCCTTTAAGATATTATTCAATAACGCCCAGAATATCGGATTCCCGCATAATCAGGTACTCAACATCATCAATCTTGACTTCATTACCAGCATACTTGGAAAAAAGCACCTTGTCGCCGGCTTTCAAATCAATGGCCACACGCTGGCCGTTGTCCAAAAGCCTTCCCGATCCAACCGCCACCACTTCACCTTCCTGCGGCTTTTCCTTTGCCGTATCCGGTAAAACAATGCCGCTTTTAGTCTTTTCTTCACTGGGTAAGGGCTTTATTACCACCCGTTCTCCCAATGGTCTGATCACAAAAACCCCTCCTTGATCCATTTTGTTTTTATATTCTTGTTAGCACTCGCTTTAAATGAGTGCTAACATCACTTAAATATAATAATTAATAAGAAAAACTTAAGCAAATCATTTAAAAGACCAAAAAAGAAAATTATCTTTGTTTTTCTTTTATTTTCTTCATATGACTCATCATTAACTCTATTTCTATCTTCTCCTAAGATTATTTTTGCCATTGAGAAATGCCATTATACATTTTTTCTAAAATATTCTATCATTTTTGTAACTACTACCACATTCCCCGCTTCTGCCGGTTAACATATCCAGCCCGTGAGGAAGCGCCGGCAGAATTATGCTCAAGCAATCCTCTACGGCCCTCACGCTGCCGGGGAGGTTAACGATCAGGGTGCTGTGACGGACCCCTGCTACAGCCCGTGAGAGCATAGCCCGGCTGGTTTTTTTAAGACTCTCCAGCCGCATGGCTTCGGCCAGACCGGGCGCTTCCCGCTCGATTACCGCCAGGGTAGCCTCCGGAGTATTATCTCTCGGCCCCAAACCCGTACCCCCGGTGGTCAAAACCAGGTCTAATTTCATGTGGTCAACTAAATGCAATAAAGTGTTCTTAATGGTACCGGGGTCATCCGGGATAACCTGGTACGATTCAATCACCCCCAGAGTCCCGGCCATTTCCCGAATCCGTTCACCGCTCTCATCCAACCGTTCCCCCCGGGCGCCCTTATCGCTTATCGTCACAATTCCGATTCTGTACATCAAATATCACCTCCTTCCAAAAAGGTACCGCTTCTGCCACCGGTTTTATAGCTTAAACGGATAGCGCCAATTACCATTTCCCGGTCTACCGCTTTACACATATCATAAATGGTCAGGGCCGCCGCCGAAACAGCCGTAAGCGCCTCCATTTCTACACCGGTAGGACCTATGGTTCTGACGCGGGCTTCGATCTCCACACTGCTGTTTTCCTCATCGGGAGCAAAAAAAACTTCTACTGATGTAAGCAACAACGGGTGACATAAAGGGATCAATCCGGCAGTTTTCTTGGCAGCCATAATACCGGCCACCTTTGCCACCCCGAAAACCTCCCCTTTTGGTCCTTTCCCCTTAAGAACAATTTGCAGGGTTTCCGGCCGCATAGTTATTTTCCCCCGTGCCACGGCCTCCCGGAAGGTATTCCCTTTACCGCCCACGTCCACCATCCTGGCTTCTCCCCGGTCATCCAGGTGGGTAAGCTCCATGGTTTAATTCCTCCGTTTTTCTTAATTGTATTGTGGTTTCTGATCGGATAAAATAAATGTTAGTATATTCTTGCCGAAAACAAAATATCCTCCAAAAAATAACAAAACAACAGGGAATTAAATATGATTGAAAAAAGTATAAGAGTGCCCGTTATCGTGGCCGCCGGAGAAAACTTTAAACAGGTCACAGACGAAATCATCCGCGAAGTGCCCGTTACCTTATTTTTAAACGACGAAGAATTTGCCACTCTGATTTGTTCGCCGGGTAACCTTAAAGAACTGGCCGTCGGTTTTCTTTGCTCGGAGAACATTTTAAACCGGCAGTCCAACCTGCTGAGTATCACCATAAACGAAGAAGATGGGTTGATCTGGGCAGAAATTGCCGGCAACCCGCCGGCCGCCGAACAATTTTTAAAAAGATACATCACTACCTGTTGCGGGCGCGGACGGGCCTCTTTCTACTTTGTCAACGACGCCCGGGGAATCAGCCCGGTTTCCTCCGACATACGGATAACCACCGGGCAAGCCCTTTCTTTAATGGCCGAACTGGAGTCGCTCACCACCCTTTTCCGGAAAACCGGCGGTGCCCACGGCGCCGCCCTTTGCTCAACCAAAGAAGTTATCCTTTTTTATGAAGACATCGGCCGCCACAATGTGGTAGACAAAATCTTCGGCCGGTGTTTTCTTGATAAAACAAACCTGGAAGACAAAATCATCGTTTTCAGCGGCCGCATTTCTTCGGAAATTTTAATCAAAACAGCTAAAATGGGCATTCCCATTATCATCTCCCGCGCCGCCCCGACCGATCTGGCCATAAGCCTGGGTAACGAACTAGGCATCACTATAATCGGCTTTGCCCGGCAAAACCGGTTAAATATTTATACTCACGGCCACCGGGTGATCACCGGGAACACATGAGTAAAACGCCTTATGCTTTAGAACAAAAATGTTGACGCAAAAAACCTTTTATGCTAAATTTGCAGTAACAATCAAAGGCAGACGAGAAGAGACACAGAAGAGTTCAGACAGATGAGACGACTCGGAGTATTCGGGGTGAGAACCGGCACTATAGTGCTGGTTTTTTTCATGAAATTGCTTTGCTGCCCGTCACCCGAGCAAGCGAAGGGACCCCGGCTACGGCTCGCAATGACCGGTAAGGGAGGTTGAACCGGTGCCGGCAGAAATACCTTTAATCGTACCGATCGCCGTTGCCCCCGACCCAGTTGAAATATTCCAGAAACTTGGCGGACCAGACCACGCTTATAGTTTTCTACTGCACAGCGCGCTGACCGGAAACCGTTTGGCAAAGTATTCCTGGGTTGGAACTGAGCCTTTCCTGGTATTAGAAGCAAAGGACCGGCAGGTTAAAATAACCTGTGCCGGCCGTACAGAAGCATGCACCGCAGATCCCCTGAGTATCCTCAAAGAAATCCTGGCCGGCTTCCACCTGCCTGCAACCGGCGTTCCCCTTCCATTCTGGGGCGGAGCGGCAGGCTACTTCAGCTACGACTTGGGCCGCCAGCTTGAAGTGATCCCCGCCATAGCCGATGACGACTTAAAGCTTCCGGATTTGCTTTTGGGTTTCTATGATATAATAGTGGCCATAAACCACCTTACCGGTAAAGTCTACATCTGCTCCACCGGCCTGCCCTACAAAGGATATGCCGGCTTCAGGCACGCTGAACAGCAGGCAGCAAAAACAGCCGCTGTGCTGAAACATGCCCGGCCCGCAGTTTCCTGTTTTAATCTCAACGATAATAAAGTAAACTACAAAAAGTGTACCCCGAATATCCTTCCGTGTGAACTCGCCGGTACCAGCCAAAGCATGCATTCTCATTTCAGCAGGGAAAGCTACTGCCTGGCAGTAAAGCGGGTTAAAGAATACATTGCTGCCGGCGATGTTTTTCAGGTAAACCTCTCCCAGCGCTTCTCCGCCGATTTTTCGGCCAGTCCCTGGACGCTCTACCGCTGCTTAAGCTGTATGAATCCGGCCCCTTTTGCCGCCTACCTGCAGTTCCCCGGCTTGAACGTGGTAAGCGCCTCACCGGAGCGGTTTTTAAAGGTTACCGGCCGGCAGGTCGAAACCAGGCCGATAAAAGGTACCAGACCCAGGGGCAAGAATCCCGCCAGCGACCGGTCCCTGCGGCAGGAATTGTGGAACAGTGCCAAGGACCGGGCCGAACTGACCATGATCATCGACCTTGAACGCAACGACCTGGGCCGGGTGTGCGAAACCGGGTCGGTACGGGTTCCGGAACTTTTTCGCCTGGAAGAATACGCCACCGTGTTCCACCTGGTTTCCACCGTAACCGGTACGCTGGCCCCCGGCAGAGACACCATTGATCTGCTTAAAGCAACCTTCCCCGGCGGTTCCATTACCGGGGCGCCAAAAATTCGGGCCATGGAAATTATTGAAGAACTGGAGCCCGTGCGGCGGGGTATTTATACCGGATCCATCGGCTGGATTGGTTATCAAGGCAATGCCGACTTGAACATCGTCATCCGCACTTTCATAGTTAAGGGCAACCGGGTCTACTTCCAGGCCGGGGGAGGAATCACTGCCGACTCGGCACCGGAAGCCGAATATGAAGAGACTCTGGATAAGGCCGAGGCTTTGTTTAGAGCTTTAAACTGCATCAGATAACAATTCTTAATAAGAACTACTTTTACCTAACAGACCGTTTTAAAATATTTTTTAAATAAATTTGATTTTTTTTCAAATATGTTTTAAAATGAAAATGCCGGTGACATAGGTTCGCAAATCAGGTCATCCTACTCCTAAACACGGTGCGGAAGTCTGATCTTAAAAACCTACCACAGGACAAAACAAAAGGAGTGGGATTTTTTGTTTGAAGACAAAGTATTAAATTGCCGGGATTGCGGAAATGACTTCGTCTTTACGGTAAGCGAACAGGAGTTTTACACCGAAAAAGGATTTACTAACGACCCCTCGAGATGCCCGGAATGCCGGGCAGCACGAAAAAGAGTGCGCCATTCAGAGCAAAGAGGCGGATACTACGGACAGTCAAACAGGGAAATGTTCGAGGCAGTATGCGCCAAATGCGGGCAGCAAACGCAGGTTCCTTTCAAACCCAACACAGAAAAGCCGGTATATTGTCCGGATTGTTTCAGGGCCCAAAAGAGAACGTCCAATGACCGGTACTCGATGAGAAGGTACTAGGTAAAAGCCGGTGGTTTAACCACCGGCTTTTGTTTTAAATGCTTATTTTTAAGAATACAGAAAGAAGATGGGAAATGAAGCCCGCACTGGAAAGACTGAGAAACAGACGACCGCGGATGCAAAACCACGCGGAGTTTACGGTATCTGCGGTGCTGCTCCCGCTGGTGGAAACACCTGCCGGTATCCATATTCTCTTTGAAACCCGCTCCGCCCACATCAACAGGCAGCCGGGGGAAATCTGCTTTCCCGGCGGAATGGTAGAATGTGCCGAAGCAAAAAACCCGCAACTGACGGCCGTCCGGGAAACCACCGAAGAACTCGGTATAGACGCCGGCCAGGTGGAAGTAATCGGACCCCTGGACTACCTGCTGGCCCCGGCCGGGATGATTGTTTACCCTTTCGTCGGAAAGATTTCAGAACCGCAAAAGATCGTCCCCAACCAGGATGAAGTTGAAAAGATATTTACCGCACCGATCGATTTTTTCCTGCAAAATCCGCCCCTGGTAAGTTCTATAGAAGTAGCCACCCGTTTTAACCAGGACTTTCCTTTTGACAAGGTACCGGCTACCTACAAGGAAAACTGGCGCAAAGGCTGGGTCTTCAAAGTATATTTCTTTGAATACGGCAGCAGGGTTATCTGGGGCATAACGTCTAAAATAATCGTAAATTTTATCAGGTTATGCTGGCCCGAAAATGAACATTACCAGTTTTGAAAAAAGTTAGCTTTCCAACATCAGCCGGCCGCCATAAGGCAATTTGCAACAGGCAAATGTTATTACTCTGCCTCGTTCATGCTGCCTGTGCGGTAGCCCTGCAGATCAAGGGATACGTACACGTAGCCCAGTTCCTTCAACCTGCCGCTGATTTCTCCCGCCCGCTCCAGCGCCAGGGACAACTGGCCGGAAGGCGTTTCAACGCGGGCCAGGTCCCCGTGGTCCCTTACTCTTACCAGCAAAAAGCCCATCTTGTGCAAAAAATCCTCCGCGGCAGCCACACGGGCCAGTTTTTCAGCAGTGATCCCAGCCCCGTAGGGAAACCTCGTGGCCAGGCAGGACGAGGCCGGTTTATCCGCCGTGGGCAACCCAAGGTAGGCCGACCACTTGCGGATTTCCACTTTAGAAAAGCCGGCTTCCTGGAGAGGCGAACGAACCCCCATTTCCTTACCGGCCTTCAAGCCCGGCCGGTAGTCGCCGGCATCGTCGGCGTTGACCCCGTCCACTACCTGCCTTAATCCCTGCCGGTCAGCCAGCTTTTGCAAGTTGGCGTAGAGTTCTTTTTTACAGTGGTAACACCTGTCCGGCGGGTTTTTCTGAAAGACGGGGTTTTCCAGGGCGGTATTCGCCACAACCATATGCCGCACTCCGATCGAATCAGCCAGTCGCCCGGCTTCCGCTGCTTCTCCCGGCGGGTAAATAGGCCCATCGACGGTAACCGCCAGCACCTTTCCCGGCAGCAGCGCGTCAGCAGCCGCCTTGAGCAGCAGGGTGCTGTCCACGCCGCCCGAAAAGGCCACCAGCACGTTGCCCATTTCTTTTAAAATTTGCCTTAGCCGCCCCAGCCCGGCCATACCTCCCAAAACAAGTGCCTCCCTGAAAAGATTTAGCCACAGAGAACTCCGGGGAAATTATTAAAAAGTTAAAATCTTTATTAAGGAAACTGCTATTGATCAAGTGTCATTGCGAAAAATAAAGCAACGAAACAATCTCCCATATAAGGAATACAGAAGTCTGAATTCTTTCTTCAAACTGACCGCTGATAGCTGCCCGCTGACAGCTTATAAGGGATTGCTTCGCTCTGCTCGCAATGACTGGTAGAAGGACGGGTCTCCCGTCCGCTAAATTACCTCCGCCAGCAGCCTTCCGATAAAGACCCGCAGAAGGTTCGGGCGTTGAGGCGAGTTCTTGCCCGCTCCATGCCCGATCCGCTCTACCAGCATCTCCGGCAGGGGAGAAAAAGCGCCGGCCAGGGTGGTAATCAACGCCGCCCCGGTGGGAGTAACCAGCTCGCCTTCAGTATTTACACCATATACCGGCACGCCCTTCAGCAACTCCAGGACAGCCGGCGCCGGCAGGGGAAGCATGCCGTGGACACACTGCACAAAACCCCTGCCCAATGGCAGGGGGGATGAGTATACCTCTTCAACACCCAGCAGGTGCAGGCAGAAAACGGTGCCCACTACATCAATAATGGCGTCTACCGCCCCCACCTCGTGGAAATGAACCTTTTCCGGGGTGGTACCGTGCACAGCGGCTTCAGCTTCCGCCAGGTGCTTGAACACCGCCCGGCTCTTAGCCTTTATCTCCTCCGCCAGGTGGCTTTCGCCGATAATCCGCTCTACGTCCGGAAGGCTCCTGGCCGGCTGCTTTTCCGGCCCGAGATCTACAAAAAAGTCGACTGCCGCAACGCCGTCCAACTTTTTCTTCTCATAAAACAACCGGTACCCCGTGACCGGAAGCTTTAGAAGTTCCTCTTTTAACGTTTCAAAATCCGCGCCTGCCGCCACCAGGGCGCCCAGGCACATATCGCCGCTGATCCCGGCAAAACAGTCGAAGTAAGCTATCCGCAAAGCTTGCCCCTCTTTTCCTGAGGCGGTTTTTTAGTGGTATAGGAAATTATGCTGTTAAGAATTTCTGCAGATGACCGGCAGCGCTCAACCCTTTTCCCCAATCAGGCTGGTTATCGCGCTGGCCAGCGCCCCGGCGCCGAAGCCGTTATCAATGTTAACTACCCCGACTCCGGAGGCGCAACTGTTAAGCATCCCGAGCAGAGCCGCCAGACCCCCAAAGCTGGCGCCGTAACCCACGCTGGTGGGCACGGCAATAACCGGCCGGTCCGTCAGTCCCCCCACCACGCCGGGCAGGGCCCCTTCCATGCCGGCCACCACGATAACAACATGAGCCCGCCGCAAAGCATCCAGGTGATCCAGAAGGCGGTGGATACCGGCCACTCCCACGTCGTACAGCCGCTCCACCTTATTCCCCATTACTTCCGCAGTAACAGCCGCTTCCTCGGCCACCGGCAGGTCGGCGGTGCCGGCCGTCATTACCAGCACGTTGCCCTTGGGCAAAATCGTCTCACCGTTCCTGACCACAAGAGCCCGGCCGGGCTCCGAGTATTCCGCATTAGCGAACTCGGAGCGCACCGCCTCGTAAACGGGGCGGCCGGCGCGGGTGGCCAGGACGGTCTGCCCGGAACCGGCCAGCGCCCTCACCACCCCTACAACCTGTTCCACTGTCTTGCCCTGACAAAAAACCACTTCCGGGAAACCCTTGCGCAGGGCCCGGTGATTGTCCACCCGGGCAAAACCGAGACTCTCATAAGGAAAGGTCCTGAGCCGCTCCAGCGCCTCGCCAACAGGCACCCTGCCACTTTGGACCTCTTCCAGCAAACGACGTAATCTCTCTTTTTCCATAAATCAAACCATTCTTTCCAGTAACTCTCTAAAACAACACGGGCGCCTCAACCTGTCCTGAAAATTAATCGCCTCTGTCTTTTGGCAGCAACCAGGAGTGTGACAGAGAACCGTCCATTTGTCCCACTTATGCCGGTACGATGGAACCAGTCTTGCACTTCGCCAGGCACTCGCCGCAGCGCACGCACTTGGCCGGGTCTATGGAATGAGGCTCCTTCTTTTCACCGGAAACGGCCTCGTTTTCGCAAACCTTGACGCACAAAGTACAACCCTTGCAGGTAGCCGGATCAATCTTTAAAGCCGGGATCTCAATTCCGGCTGACGACGCCGCGTCCTTTACCTTGCTGCCGGCCGGCACCACAAATGACTGGCCGCCGATGGTCACCGTCACGTCTTTCTCCACTTTCTTTTTGTCTACGGACATTTCTCCCAATCTCCTTTGCTTTATACTTTATTAATTTTATTCTATAATAAGAAACAATCTCCTTCAAAAAATCTTTACCAAAAACTCCGGCCTTCTTAACACAGGCTTAACATTTATCATTGATAATAAAACTATACTTTTT
>JAGUVT010000092.1 GCA_020062745.1 Deltaproteobacteria bacterium | reverse complement strand
TTAGGGAAGATTTTGTGCTGTTTTCTTTCGCCGTCTGAGTCCTTTGCAGGAACTGGGGAATGGCCACCGCGGCGATGATGCCCAGGATGATTACCACCACCAGCAGTTCGACCAGGGTGAAGCCGCGTTCGTTTTTACACATCCTTTTAAACATTTTTTCACACTCCTTTTAATTTTTTTAAAGCACAATAAACCTGACCCGCAAATTACGCTTAAAGTATGAGTGCCGACATTTTTACCCGAACAAAATCACCCCCTTAATCCGACTGATCATTATTGGCCAGCATTGTAATTAAACCATAGTTACTGATTGGCTCATATAAATCAGTGGTGTAAACGTTGTCGGAAACCGCATCGTTTACGCCATTGGGCCCGAACGAACAGAGGATGAAACCGGCGCCGTCGTCATCTACCGAGTAGTGGAGATAATTACCCCAGCCGTCTCTAGAGCCCGACCAGGTAATGCTGCTTTCCTGAAGGGCGCCCGGCAGTTCCGCAACCGACGGGTACTTATCGTGATCGACGGCCCATGCTTTGATCCCGCCGGCCTTTGATTTCAAGTCGGCTACGGTCGCACTTTCCCGGGTTTCTCCAACCCTGCCCATAAATTGAGGCACCGCTATTGCCGCAAGCAAACCCAGGATCAGAACAACCACAAGCAACTCGACCAGAGAATAACCTTTTCTGTCGCAAAGTATCCCCCCAAACATTTTGCTTCCCCCAATTCTTGAATTGCCGCGCGGCAGCACTTTTACAGTTACTGCACCGTGCTGCCGCTCATTACGTTTAAAATCGGCAGCATGATGGAGATAATGATAAAACCGATAACCGCCCCCATGCCGACAATCAAGATCGGCTCCAGCGCAGCCGACAGGCGCGCCACCGTCGCCTCCACCTCCCGGTCGTAAAAGGCGGCTATTTTTTCCAGCATGTTTTCCAGGGCGCCGGTTTCCTCGCCGATGGCAATCATGCGGGTAACCATGGGCGGAAACACACCGCTCTGCGCCAGCGGCTCGGCCAGTCCCCGGCCTTCCGATATGCTGGTTTCAGCCTGCTTTACGGCTTTGACCACCAGTTGGTTGCCTACTATACTCTGCATTACTTCCAACGACTGTAAAATCGGCACTCCGGCATGAATCAAAGTGGACAGCGTGCGGGCAAAACGGGATATGATCACCTTCTTCTGGAGGGGGCCGAAAACCGGCAGCCTGAACACAAGCCTGTCCACTACCTCCCTCCCGCTTTTAGTGCGGCGGAAACGGCCGAACAGAAATACCGCAGCCGCTGTTCCCCCGATCACCAGGTACCAGAACCGCGACAAAACACTGCTGATAAACATGACGATACGGGTCGGCAGGGGCAGAGTCACGCCGGCGGTAACCAGCATGCTCACGAATTTCGGCAGGATAAAGGCCAGCAAAGCGTAAATGGCAAGAGCCGCGATTATGATTACCACCGCCGGGTAAGTCATAGCCGATTTAATTTTTTCCCGCAGTTCGTGCTCCTTTTCAAAGTGGGTGGCCAGCCTTTCCAGCGACTGTTCCAGCACCCCTCCTACTTCACCGGCCTCAATCATGCTGTAAAAGATATGAGGGAAAACTTCGCCCTGTTGCCTTACCGCATCAGTAAGAGTACGCCCCTCTTCCAGCAGGGCGGCCATTTTTGCCAGAACTTCCTTCAGTTTCTTACTCTCCGTCTGCTGGCGCAAAATATCCAGGCAGTTTAAAATCGGCACTCCGGCCTCAACCAGGGTGGCAAACTGCCGGCAGAATATGGCCATATGCTTAAGGCCGATCTTTTTTTCCATAAAATCGGAAAGGTTTATTTCCCTTCCTTTAGCTGGAGCTGATTTAATCTCGATAATAAAATAATTGCGCTGCCGGAGCAGGGCGCCCGCCATCTGCACCCCTTCAGCCTCTACGAATCCGGTTATAATATTCCCTGCGGCATTTCTTGCCCGGTAGGCATAAGACTGTGCCATTTTCTCAACCACCCTCACCACATAAGTCGACATTTTATATAATCGACATTTTCACTGAATAACTTAAGCCCCCAGTATTCTTTTCAACACCTTAAAAAACATAACCCAGGCCTGAAAGAGTCCGGCCTGGGTTACCAACCGCTTTTTTGATGATTACCCGGCAACCCGGCCGCCATTAGCTGAATAGCTTTAGGCCCGTAGCTTTGCGTCCTTCCCTTTCGGAAAAGTTTGCCTTTTTCGAGTTATTTTTGCAAAGTCTACCATAAATAAGACAAAAATGCAAGTACTTTTTTTAAAAAAATATAATAATTATAACAACTTTTGTATCGTCTCCGGCTCAACCGCCCTGGCCAACGCCTCCTCTTTGCTGATCATACCGGCCCGATAAAGGGAAGCCAGGGAAAAGTCCATGGACTGCATGCCGAACTTCGACCCGATTTGGATCTGGGAAGGAATCTGATAGGTCTTCCCCTCCCGGATCAAATTGCGGATGGCCGGCGTAGCCACCATCACCTCAACTGCCGGAATCCGCCCGGGGCGGTCGGAACGGGGCAAAATCTGCTGCGACACCACTCCCTGAATGGTACCGGCCAACTGGGTCCGGATCTGCTGCTGCTGGTGCGGCGGGAAAACATCAATGATCCGGTCAACGGTTTGCGCCGCACTGTTGGTATGCAGGGTGGCAAAAACCAGGTGGCCGGTCTCGGCGGCAGTGATGGCTATCCCGATGGTTTCAAAATCCCGCATTTCTCCCACCAGGATCACATCCGGATCCTCCCGCATCGCCGCTCGCAAGGCCAGCGCAAAAGATTGGGAATCATGCCCGATCTCCCGCTGGTTGACAATACTTTTTTGATGCTTGTGCAGATACTCAATAGGGTCCTCCAGGGTGATGATATGCTTTTTGCTTTCCCTGTTGATCAGGTCGATCATTGATGCCAGAGTGGTAGACTTGCCGCTGCCGGTGGGGCCGGTTACCAGCACCAGTCCCCTGGGTTTCCGGGCCAGTTGAGCAAGCACTTCCGGCAAACCCAGTTCCTGTAAAGAAACAATGTGTGCGCTGAGCAGGCGGATAGCCAAACCGACGCTGCCCCGCTGCTTAAAAGTATTAACCCGGAAGCGGCCCAGCCCGGAAACAGAATAAGAAAAATCCAGTTCGCCGATCTCCATGAACCTGGCAAATTGTTTCTCATCCATAATTTCCTGCGCCAGCTTATAGGTATCCTCCGGGTCTAGAGAGGGAAAATCTTTTCCTTCCAGTCCGGGCATTTTCCCCAGTTTGGAGTCACTGAAAGGAAGCAGTTCACCGTGCAGGCGCAGAACAGGCGGGCTCCCGACAGTAAGATGCACGTCGGAAGCTTTCAACCGGGACGCAATAATAAGTATTTCATTAACTCCGGTCATAAAAGCACCCCCGATCACATGTTATCTTCTTCCACATAAGCTACCCTTAACACCTCCTGGATAGTGGTGAGCCCCTGGAGGGCCTTCTGCACGCCGTCTTCTTTTAAAGTTACCATTCCTTCCGCCACCGCCTGACGCTTGATCTCATCGGCGGAAGCCCTCTGGTTAACCAGTTCACGTATTTTCGGCGTGATTTGCAAAACCTCCTGGATGCTGATGCGGTCCCGGTAGCCGGTGCCGTTACAATGAGAGCACCCCTTACCCTTGTAAAGAGTAATCTCCGAACCGGCCGGCAGGCCTATAAATCCCCTCTCCGGGGCGTCCGGCGGCAACAAATAAGGCTCCCGGCAATTGCGGCAGCAAATACGGATCAACCGTTGGGCTACCACGCCCAATACGGAAGAGGCGACCAGAAAAGGCTCCACTCCCATATCGATCATCCTGGTTACCGCCCCGGCCGCATCGTTGGTATGCAGGGTGCTGAGCACCAGGTGCCCGGTGGTGGCCGCCTGGACGGCTATCGCCGCGGTTTCCCGGTCCCGGATTTCACCCACCATGATAATGTCGGGGTCCTGACGCAATATGCTGCGCAGGCCGGTGGCGAAGGTAAGGCCTACTTTCGGATTTATCTGGGTCTGATTGACACCGTCCAGAATATATTCAACGGGGTCTTCCACTGTAATTACATTTTTTTCCGGTGTGCTCAAGCTCTTCAAAATGGCATACAAAGTAGTAGACTTGCCGCTCCCGGTAGGACCGGTAACCAGAACCATGCCGTAGGAGTTTTTAAGAATGTTATTCAGGCCCTCCCGGTTGCCGGCCTGGAAGCCCAGTTGCTCTACCTGCAGTATGCGGGCGCTTTTATCCAGCAAACGGATAACCACCTTTTCACCGAATACGGTCGGCATGGTAGATACCCGCAAATCCACCTCACGCTCGTTATACTTGATCTGGATACGGCCGTCCTGGGGGATGCGCCGCTCGGCAATATTTAAATCCGAAAGAATTTTAATGCGGGAAACCAGGGCGCCGCGGGACTTGCGCGGCAGAGCCATCACTTCCTGCAGCATGCCGTCAATGCGGTAGCGCACCCGGACGTTTTCATCGCCCGGCTCAATGTGAACATCACTGGCCTGCTCAGTAATGGCCTGAGTGATTATGGTATTAACCATCCTGACCACAGGACCCTCGTCAACCAGGGTATCCTCCGGTTCCAGTTGGATCTTCTCGGGCTCCATCACCTCAATATCTTTAAACGCTTTTTCTAGTTGCGGCAGCCCGTAATATTTCTGAATTACTGCCTCAATATCCCTTTCATTAGCCGCTACCGGCTCGATAAAACAACCCGTGATCAGGCGAATATCATCGACAGCAACGACGTTTAAAGGATCGGCCATGGCCACGACCAGTTTATTGCCTTCTTTTTTGATCGGAATAATTTTATGCCGACGAACAATCTGCTCCGGAAGAGCAGAAAGAAGTTCCTTGTCCGGAATATCGCTCAAGGTTACATGTTTGATCCCCAACTGGATTTCCAGCATCCGGTTAATTTCTTCATCATTAACGTAGCCGAGTCTGACCAACACATGGCCCAGCCGCTCGCCGGTTTCCTGCTGCAGTTTCAGGGCATGATTCAGTTGTTCCTGGGTGATTAAATCATTTCTGATTAAAAATTCGCCAAGCAAGCGCCTCTCTATCTTTTTCGGCCTGGCCACAGTGAAAAACACCCCGATCCTCGAAAAGTTTCAATTACTCGATAAAATTCAACTCTTCTTCCGGCAAGTCCCGGAAAACATCAACCTGCCCGATAGCCGCCGGCAGGACAAAGGTAAGCCGCCCTTCCACAACTTTCTTATCCCGGTAAAAAAACTCCTTCAAATCATCAGCAGTGATATCCGAAGGAAGTTCGACGGGCAGCCCGGCGCGAGCCACCAGGGCTTTGATGCGGGAACAGTCATCCGCAGCCAGAAGCCCTTTCTTCTGAGCCAGGCGGGCGGCAGCCACCATACCGACAGCCACCGCCTCACCGTGAATAAACCGGCGGTAACCGGTCAGCGCCTCGATGGCGTGGCCAACGGTGTGGCCGTAATTTAAGATGGCCCGCAACCCCTGTTCGGTTTCGTCCTGCTCCACCACCTGCGCTTTAATCCGGCAGGATTCTTCTATCGCCGCTGCCAGCGATTCCTGATCCAACTGCAAAAGCCGGCCCAAGTTAATTTCCAGCCAGGAAAAAAAATCCCGGCTCCAGATTACGCCGTATTTGATTATCTCAGCCAGCCCTCCACGCAACTCCCGCGGCGGCAGGCTGCCCAACACATCCAGATCGGCCAGCACCAGCCGGGGCTGGTAAAAAGCGCCGATGATGTTCTTCCCTTTCGGGTGGTTAACCGCCACCTTGCCGCCCACGCTGCTGTCCACCTGGGCCAGGAGAGTGGTAGGAACCTGCACCAGAGGCACCCCTCGCAGGTAAGTGGCAGCCACAAACCCGGCCACATCCCCGACTACACCGCCGCCCAGGGCAATTACCGGACAGCGCCGGTCCAGTTCGGCAGCAAAGGCCAGGTCGTACAACTGCTCCGCCGTCGCCAGGGTCTTGTATTCTTCGCCGTCCGGCATAACCGCCAGCGTCACCCGATAGCCGTGCCGCCGCAAGCTGTCTTCCGCCATTGCGCCATATAGTTTCTGCACGGTGTGGCTGGTAACCAGCAGAACCTTTCTGCCTACAGCCAGGTTATCCAGGTAAGCACCGGTCCTCGCCATCAGCCCGGCGCCGATCCAGATAGGGTAACTTCTCAAACCAAGATTAACCGTTACCTGTCTCATGTAAGCAACCCCTCTTGATTAAGAAAACGGATAATTTCATCCACCGCCTGTTCCTGACTGCAGCAGCCTGTATTTATGGTATGGGCAGCGATATCATAAACACCGTCCCGTTCTTTAAGCAGCCGGTCTATCGCTTCCCGCTGGTCGCCCTTGCCTAATAAGGGACGGTCTTTCAAGTTTTTTACCCGCTGGCAAATCACTTCCGGTTCGGCAGTAAAAGCGATCAAAACACCGTTTTCTTTTAAAAGGCGGACATTTTCCGGGTTCAAAACCACGCCTCCGCCGGTGGCGATTACCAGACCCTCGCGGCAAGCCAGTTTTTTTACCAGCAGCGCCTCTTCCGAGCGAAAGCGGATCACCCCGTCACGGGCAAAGATCTGGGGGATGGTTTTACCGGTTATTTCCTCAATAGCCGCATCGGTATCGATAAAAGGCCGGCCCAGGCGCCCGGCCAGCCGCCGGCCGATAGTGGTTTTACCGGTACCCATAAAACCGATTAGAACAATGTTTTTCAATAATTCGCACCTGCTTTTCAAATAAGCTATCAGTTATCATGTGTTTTAAAACTCCTTCAGCGCAGCCAGGTAATTGCGCCAGTTCTCTTTCAGCTCCGCCAGACTGTCCCCGCCACACTTTTCCAGACAAGCGGCAGCCAGTTCCCAGGACACCACCGCCTCCCCAATCACGCAGGCGGCCGCAACGGCGCAGGTATCGGCGCGCTCGACCGAGGCCTCAAAAGGTTCCTTAGTAATAATATCGGCACTTTTAAGCGGTTGGTAAAGGGTCGGAATGGGTTTCATGGCTGCCCGCAGCACTAATGTTTCCCCGTTGGTGACCCCTCCCTCGATGCCGCCGGCCCGGTTGGTGCGACGGAAAAAGCCGCGGTTCGGTTCGTAAAATATCTCGTCCTGGACCGCCGAGCCGGGCCGGCCGGCAGCGGCAAAACCAAGTCCCACTTCCACGCCTTTAACCGCCTGAATGCTCATCAGGGCGCCGGCCAGCCGTCCATCAAGTTTGCGGTCCCAGTGCACATAACTGCCCAGACCGGGCGGAATACCGTAAGCCCGCACTTCAAAGACACCGCCCAGCGAGTCTCCGGCTTCCCGGGCCCGGTCGATGGCAGCAATCATCTTCTGTTCGGCCTGCCGGTCGGCGCAGAGCAACCGCGAACCAGCCAGGCGGGAGCGCAGTTCTTCCAGCGGAAGTTCCGGGTTTTCTACTGATACGCTTCCTACCTGCACCACCTGGCCGACTATCTCCACCGCCAGTTCCTCCAAAAGCCGTCCGGCCACGCTGCCCACCATCACCCGGGCCGCCGTTTCCCTGGCGCTGGAACGCTCCAGCACATTGCGAAGATCCCGGTGCCGGTATTTCATGGCCCCGGCCAGATCGGCATGACCGGGGCGAGGACGCGTCACCACCCGCTCCGCCAGGCGGGCGTCACCGCCCGGCGCCATAATCAAAGACCAGTTGGACCAGTCCCTATTCTCCAGATAAACAGCAATCGGGCTGCCCAGTGTCAGCCCGCCTCTCACTCCGGACAGAAACTGTACCCGGTCACTCTCAATCTTCATCCGCCCGCCCCGGCCATAGCCGCCCTGCCGGCGGGCCAGTTGCCGGTTGATATATTCTTCACTCAAGGGCAAACCCGCCGGCACACCTTCAATTATGGCTGTAAGAGCAGGGCCGTGCGACTCACCGGCGGTCAAATACCTTAACAAAAAACCACTTCCTATGCAAGAAATAAAATGTCTTCATGGAACAAAACTACTGCGTGCTATTCCGGTAATTAGTAAGTTCTCCAAAAAGGCTGGATTTCCTGCAAAAAGCTTAAGGGTTCCGGGAGTCCGGCCAGGCAACTTTTTGCAGTGCCTTGTGCATTACTGCTATGGGAGCCGGGTGACCGGTCCAAAGCGTAAAGGCAAGCGCCCCCTGGTAAATCATCATACCCATACCGTTAACGGTCTTTGCCCCGGCCAGCCGGGCAGATTTCAGGAACTTCGTCTCCGGGGGATTGTAGATCAAGTCGCAAACTACCTGATCCGGCCTCAGCAGGATAAAAGGGAAAAGGACAGACTCTTCTACTGCCGGATGCATGCCCACCGGCGTGGTCTGCACGATCAAATCAGCACAGGCAACCGCCTCGGCCAGCAGCTTTTCTTTTTTCTCAGACCAGGGAACCACCATAATATCAGCAGAAACAATTTTTAAAAGCAAACCGGCTATTGTTTCCGCCCGTTCAGGTGACCGGTTGGCCAGAAAAATACGGCTCACTCCAGCCAGGATCAGTTCTACCGCCACCGACCGGGCCGCACCACCCGCACCCAGGATCAAAGCACACTTGCCGGCCGGATCAAATCCGGCCTGTTCGGTCAACGCCTTAAGAAATCCCCGGCCGTCGGTATTATGCCCGACCAGGCGCCCCTCCCGGTTAACAATAGTATTAACAGCGCCAATCATACCAGCTTCCCGGCTCAACTCATCAAGGTAAGGCAGAACAGCCTCTTTATGCGGAATGGTGACGTTTACCCCGGCCAGGCCGAGAGCCCGGATTGCCGCCACCGCCGCCGGCAAATGCTCAGCCGTAACCAAAAAAGGAACATAAACAAAATTCAGCCCCAGGGCGGTAAAGGCGGCATTATGCATGGCCGGAGAAAGGGTATGGCCTACCGGGTAGCCAAAAATCCCGCATATGCGGGTGTGTCCGTCAACCCGCAAGCTCCAAAACCTCCTAAAAAAATTTTTTTATTTTTTTCAAGATTAGTTTTTCCAACTGGCGGCTGAAAAGCCTGGTGCCCCAAAACTCTCCTCCCGGCATGGGTTTAACCAGAATGGTGTACAGCCCCATCCGGTTGCCGCCAAAAATATCCGTAAAAATCTGGTCTCCGATTAACGCCGTTTCCCGCGGTTCGGTACCCAGCATCTCCAAAGCACGACGGAACGGCCTCTTCCACGGCTTAACCGCCCGGCACACCGCCGGTATTCCCAATGGGTCGACCAGATCACTTACCCGCTTATGGCTGTTGTTAGAAACAACAACCACCTTAAAACCCCGGCAACGCAACTCCTGTAACCACCTGACCACATCAGGAGAAAACAGGGCGGCATCCCGCCGGATAATAGTATTATCCAGATCAAGAAAAATTCCCTTAATTCCCCGACTGGTCATCTGTTGCAAATCAACGTCAAAAACAGACGATACATAAGCTTTCGGACAAAATAAATCAATCAGCTCCAAAACCCCTCTTTTCATGCCCCATCATTCCCAACCACGGCCAACTGACAGATGTATCTACATTATAGACTACTTTATTGATTATATAAAAGATTATTTCATTATTTCGCCGCAGGCAGACACAGAACCCTTTTTTATTTCATATTATAAACTGCACTTCAATTGGATTAATCGCACAGGAGGGGATTGTTTGATGCTGCCCGGTTTCTGGGCCTTAACCGTGGTATCGCTAGTTAATGGTTTCCTGTTACTTGTATCCTATATAGCAAACAATACTTTCCCGCATCCGCTTTCTGAGGAAGAAGAAACCAAATATATAAAACTTTTAACAAAAGGCGATAAGGCGGCACGGGAAGTCCTGACGGAACGGAACCTGCGCCTGGTGGCTCACATCGTAAAAAAATATGACGGAACAGGAGAAGACCAGGACGACATGATTTCCATCGGCACAATCGGGTTGATTAAAGCTGTCAACACATATAACCCCGGCAAAGGAACCAGGCTGGCCACATATGCCGCCAAATGTATTGAAAACGAAATCCTGATGCACCTGCGGGTGAAAAAGAAAACAAGGCCGGACGTCTCCCTTTATGAGCCGATCGGAGTTGATAACGGAGGCAACGAAATTACGATCATTGATATTCTAGGCACCAATCAGGACTTGGTCTCCGAAACGGTGGAAAACAATCTTGAACAAAAACGTTTAAAAGAAATGATCGAGCAGTTGACAAAACGTGAAAAAGAAGTTCTGGAACTTCGTTTCGGCCTGAAGAACACCGCCCGCAAAACCCAGCGGGAAATCGCCCGGCGCCTCGGTATTTCCCGTTCCTATGTTTCACGCATCGAAAAAAGAGCTATCAGCAAGCTGACAAAAGAATTTAACCTGGAGGGCTGCCGTTGACGGCAGCTTTTTCAAAGACTGCTGTAAGAGGCTGCCGGCTAAGTATCAGAAAATGGCGGAGTTGTGGAAAGTGTTGAATAACCCCCGGATGGTTAAACTTGTCAGGGTAAATCGGGTTATTGAGGAAGCCGGTTTGAACATATTCTTCGGCTACACATTTTATCCCCGGCATTGTTTCCTTACAGTCACTCAATCTTGACACTATCACTCAGGCCCATGTCCGCTAGAATCTGCTTAATATCAACTTCGAAGCTTCTTGCCATCTGTCCATCGACGGTTACGGAAAACTCGATACCTATCTTAATATCCGTTCCACTGCGCAGTTTTGGTAAAATCTTGGCGCCCAACCGGTTCCAAATTTCCGGGGGCACATTGCCGGAAATCCGCAATGTCCGTGTGCCAGCAACAGGCGCCGGCTCAGGTTTAGGTTCAGGACCAGGACCTGTCGGCCCTGGTTTTCCCGGTTCCGGCTCGGGTTCCGTCACAGGCTTAAAGACTTCAAGTTCCACACCCGGCGCACCCCCCTCTCCCTTTGGGAGAGGGGTTGGGGGTGAGGGCGCTTGCAAAGCCCTCGCCTTATCTTTAAGTAAAAGGAATGCTCCTAATAAAGCAAAGAAGCAGGATTTTTTCCTGCTTTTCAAAGAAAAGGGTCATTATTTAAAGTTTTATTGCCGCTATAACTCCCCCGAAACCTATTATTAATACCCCTACCGCCCAGTAACGCAAGGCGTCTATTTTTTCGTCCAGTTTGCCGATTTCTTCCCTGAACTCCTGGCACATCCTGTCCATTTTGTCTTCTAAAGAATTTATTCTAGCAGTTAATTTCTCATCCAATGAATTTATTTTGGCATCTAT
>JAGUVT010000136.1 GCA_020062745.1 Deltaproteobacteria bacterium | reverse complement strand
GACAAACCTCTTCCCGGCATCCGCCGGATCATACCCGGCCTCGACCAGGCTTTCCACCAGGCACAGCGTCAAAGAAGTATCGTCCGACCAGGTCCCCGGCGGCTGGTGGTGAGTACCGTAGCCGATCATCTCCTGGACCGGTTTTTTGCGCAGTTCCTCCCGGGAAACAAACTCCACCGGCACTCCCAGGGCGTCCCCCACAGCCACGCCGAACAATCCGCCCAGGATTCTTTCCCTTCTGTCCATTTTCCTCCACCTCCGGTGATCTTATGCCGGCTTCCCGGCGATCTTCGTTCCTGCCGGGCCTGATCTCCGCCGCCCATATACCTGGGTCATTGGCAAACATCCCGTAGAAAATAAAAATTTTCCTGCCGGGTAATATTCTTGGAAAGGTTGCCTGTTTCCTTTTTTTCTCTTCTATTGATAATATTTAACCGGAATGCTACAATGCAAGCAGCAACAAATAACACAGTGGTGATAAATTAAGAGGTGAAGCAATGAGACAGGTAATTATTTATCCGGGTGAAGATGGTTACTGGGTGGCTGAATGTCCCAGCCTGCCCGGTTGCATCAGTCAGGGGGAAACGAAGGAAGAAACCATTGCCAATATCAAAGAGGCGATTCAGGGATACGTTGCAGCGTTAAAAGAGGATGGTCTGCCTGTTCCTGAAGAACGGTTCGAAACACTTGTGATAGCCGTATGAGTAAATTACCGGCGATTTCCGGCCGAAGCTGTGTCAAAGTACTGGAAAAGACAGGCTTCTACCTCAAGCGGCGGGAGGGAAGTCATATGATCTTGCGCCGGGACTATCCTTTTGTACAGGTGGTTGTACCTGACCATAAAGAATTGGATCGGGGAACCCTACGTGCCATCATCAGGCAAGCCGGCCTTAGTATCGGTGAGTTTGTGGAGTTGCTGTAGCGTTGCCGCCAAGACCACTTGACGCAGAATCGACCAATATTACTTCATTCAGGTATCGGCACGTCAGCTTTCCGCCCACTCCCTGGAGAGCGCTTCCGCCTGTTCCCGGACAAGTTCGGTGGCCCGGGCCTGCTTATCCGGCGGATAGCCGCAGCGCCGGAGAATCCGCTTGATCATTACCCGCATCTGAGCCCGGACGTTTTCTCGCTGTGTCCAGTCAATCTCGACAGTCTCTAAAAGCAACTATTATTGCTTTTACACTTAGAAAACTAAGGCCTGGCCTCAGGGGGTAAACGGAGAAGAATCTCTTCCTTGACTTTTTCCGCCCTTTTGAGGGTTTCTTGAGCAACATCGCGTTCTGGCCAAAATTCAAGATCGTAGCGGACGGCAACCGCATAATCCGTGACTTCTTCAAGATTAAGTTCTTCCCATTTCAACGTTTCATCCAACAAAGAACATAGTTTCGCCAATTCGTTTTTATCCTTCATACAAAATTTTCCCTTCTTGCAAGATCGTTGTAATAAAGGCGTTTGGGACCGCTTTCCACTCCTCAACCTCTTGGGGTGTGTATACGACAATGTCCTTAGCCGGGAACAGGCCGGTTAACGCCCGGCGAATCGGTGCCGGACGCTTCCACCGGGGCAAATCGGAATCCATGACCACAAGAATATCCAGGTCGCTATCTGCCCTGGAATTTCCCCTGGCACGGGAACCAAACAAAGCAATCAGTTTTGGCTTTTTGGTTATCGAAAGAATCCTTTGTACAACTTCAGACAGCAACTCTTCGGTAACCATAGGAGAACTCTCTTTGCCCAATGTTTTCCACCCCTTTCCTGATAGTATCGACAATTCCCTGGGATCCATAATCCCTGCGAGTATTTTGCTATAGGTTAAACGGGCCGCCTGGCGTAAAATGACGGAAGGATCCATACCCCGGCCGGGTACGGCAACGCCTTTAGCACCCGGCTTCGTCTGGAAGCGTACTTTTGAGAACCAGGCGGCGAGTATTTGCGATCAATGGTCAAAATGCAGGTGAATATGGCACTGATTATTTATCTGTTCTGATTTAATCTTGTCAGCTAACCTGCCAACCAGAAAGCCGGAAAGCTGAAGGCTCGCCTGCTTATCTTCCAAAAGTCTGTCGGGATGAGGTTGTTGGTCTGCAACCAAGTAGGTACTCCATCATATAATCCGGGCACCATTACCGTACTCAGGCCGATACTGATGGAGATCCCGATCACGAAGGTTTTGCGCGCGTCAATCATCCGCGAGGTGATGATTTGCAGTCCGGATAAAATCATGAAACTAACGCCGAAAAGCATGGACGCTCCCATGACCGGTATCGAAAGACTGATAAAGCTTGTGATCCCGTCCGGGGGAATGCCGATGGAGCGGGCTACGATTACCGCGAAAACCAGACTCACCGACCACAGGCTGAGTTGCTGCAAACCCAGGAGCAAAGTAACTATCAGGGGAGGTCGATCCTCCACACCATACACCAGATTTGCCGGTTTCTTAATACGACTTACAGCTTCCATGACATCCTCCCTTCTCCCCAAAGGTCTTCTTTAGATGACCAAGCCCTGTTTACTTTAGATTTAAAAGTTTTTTCAGGACAAGGATGTTTTTATCCTGCCGTCTCTGGTAATCCAGTTCATCCATCAAATTACGCACCAGATGTATCCCCAGACCACCGACCGGCCTTTCGGCCAGCGGCTTTTCCAGATCCGGCGGCGGGAGTTCCAGCGGATCAAACGGCCGGCCGTCATCTGTAATTTCTATTTCCAGTTCCTTTTCGCTTAAGGAAAAGCGGGCCATTATCAAGTGCTCGTTATCGTCACTGTAGCCGTAAGAAATAACGTTAGTAAGAATTTCTTCCAGTGACAGGTTGACCTCAAAAACCGTTTTGGGCGGAAGATGATGGAGTTCGCCAAATTCCTCCACAGCCTGCGCTACCCTTTCCAGTTGGGCAAGATCGTTTTTTATTTCCAGGGACATCTTTTGACCGGAAAACATATATTTTAGCGCCATAATGGTAATATCATCCGATTGCTCGGCTCCTTGTGCATATTTTTCTATTTCCGCCAGCACACCCCGGCTCATTTCCTCCGGCGAAGCGCCGCTGATCCTGCGCAAAACTTCTTCCAGGCGCTGCTCCGCAAAAAGATTGCCGCCGGTATCCATGGCTTCGGTGACCCCGTCCGTATAAAGAAAAAGGCCGTCGCCCGCCTTTAGAACTATTTTGTTTCTTACATACGGAATATTCTCCATAACACCCAAAGCCGTCCCGCCCGTTTTTTTCAGCAGTTCAACAACTCCCGTGCTGCGGAAAAGATAAGGAGGATTATGACCGCCATTGCTGTACCTGACTTCTCCGGTACGGACATTTAGAATTCCTAAAAATGCTGTTACAAACATCCCCGAATCATTATCCCGGCAAAGCTCATTGTTTACACTGAATAAGATTTCCCCGGGAGTCATCCCTTTGTCTGTCTTCGCCTTGATCAAAGTTTTGGTGACCGCCATAAATAATGAAGCCGGCACACCTTTGGAGCAAAAAGTGCAGGAAAGGACCTGGGATCTGGAACAGGCCAGGCAGGAGGCTGACGCGGCCAGCCGGGTCAAGAGCGATTTCCTGGCGGTAATGAGCCACGAAACCTGATGGAAGCGATGGTGCTGCAAGTAGTCGACGGCGCATACCGGGAAATGAAATAAGTAGCACGAGTATATCGTAATGCAAAAGGAGTAGAAGATGCGTCAAAAGTGTTTGGTGGAAAGGGCAGGACGTAACTGGAATCAACAGCGAAATTGCCGGGATCATCAAGAAGTATCATTTAGGCGGCGTAATCCTTTTCCGGGAAAATGTCCCGGGTACCGGACAGACGGTCAGACTGGTGGGCCAGCTCCAAAAGGCGGCCGGCGATATTCCGCTCTTCATTGCTATTGACCAGAAAGGCGGTCTGGTGACCAGACTCCAGTCGGGCGCCACCATGTCGGGCAACATGGCGCTGGGCGCTGCCCGCTGCCCGGAAGATACCTACGAAGTGGCAAAAGCAATCGGCGAAGAATTAAATACCCTGGGGATCAATGTGGATCTGGCGCCCGTGGTGGACGTAAACATTAACCCGGACAACCCGGTTATCGGCATCCGGTCGTTCGGCTCGGACCCTCAACTGGTGGCAGACATGGGTATAGCTTACATAAACGGGCTGCACGACGCCGGCATCCTGGCCACGGTAAAACACTTCCCCGGGCACGGCGACACCGACGTGGACTCCCACCTCGGGCTGCCTTCCGTGCCCCACGATCTGACCAGGCTGAAAGAGGTGGAGCTCAAGCCGTTTCAGCAGGCTTTCGGCCAGGGTGTGGACATGGTCATGACGGCGCACGTTACTTTCCCGGCGATTGATCATACAAAACAGTTGCCTTTCCTTTGGAACTCTGAGTTACCCAGATGTTTCCCGCTGTATCGACATTTACCCTTTGCGGACCACTTCGTATGGTATCCCCAATCCAGTCATTAAAAAACCCACCGAAAAAGTCAGCACCTCAGATTCAAACTTCTTGATCCTTGTTATCATATATGATAACATAGAAGTGAGACACGGTATATACTAAGATTGGAGGGTATCATGAAGTGGCAAGTGGAGTACTATAAAAAAGAAAATGGAGATATTCCTGTCCTTGATTATTTGCTTTCGTTAGATGCAAAAATGCGGGCGAAAGCCTTTAATAGAACTGCATAAAGAAGATTATGAAAGAAGGTGTGAAGATGAGTAAAGCAGGAGCAAAGTTTTCTGAAGTGAAAGAGCTATTACTGAAAGACGAAGAATTCAAAGCGGAGTACAAAAAGCTAAAACCGCGTTATGATGTGATTTCCCAAATTATTGAAGCAAGAACAAGCCAAAACATTACCCAGGAAGAATTGGCACTCCGGGTTGGGACTCAGAAATCCAATATCAGCCGCCTGGAAAGCGGAACGTATAATCCGTCCCTTGACTTTCTAGCTAAAGTTGCCCGATCCCTTGGGAAAGAGGTACAGGTCATGTTAAAATAAAGTATTGCGGGAAGTCATACAGAAAGAGTTAATAAAAGTGGGAAGAAGGCACCCCTTCACGAGGTGCCTTCTTCCTATTGTACCGCTAAAAACCGCCTCCGGCAAAATCATAAAAAATGATCAAAATTTAAGGTTCAGTTAAGGTTACCTTCTCTTCGATTTAAGGTTTTGACTGCTAAAATTCAAAATGAAGCAACCGGACCTGCCCCAGGGCTGATACCGGCAGGGTAAAAGTGCGAACGGGTTTTAACGTTTCCCTGAAAAGACCGAGACATGCCGGAGTAACCGGCCTTATTTGCGGGATGGGCATAATCTTTACAGGCGGATTTATCCGTTTTTGACCAGGATATTCTCAATCGCATATTTTACCTGCACCCGGCCAATACGGGAGGCAAAAACCAGCTGCTGCACAACCACGGGGTCTTTTTCAGCCTGCAGCCCTTTCCTGAAAGGGCGGTTAATCTGGAAAAGCAGATCAACCAGGTGGTGGAACAGGGAGATTTTATCGATATGCGCCATCTGCTGGATGCTTCAACCATTAAAAGAGGTTTAATCGGCATCAGCTACCTCCAGGAACTGAGACAAGATGGCTAAAAATGATATTTCAAGACCTGACCCCTTCTGTATTTTTTACAGGAAGTAGCTGATTTTGCGCATTTGCAGCAGTTGCTGGACGGGCTGATCGCCAACCGGAACTTGTTTTACGCCATTCGCCTTGACGGCACGTTCTCTTATGTAAAAACCAGGAGCGTGCCCCGGCAGGTGAAGCCCTATCCACCTCTGGCGGAGGCCGTCAAAAACCAGTCGGTCTTTGAAATGCGCCAGGGCAGGGGAACCGTGGCGGGTTTTTACTGCCCGCCATACGTTCAGGGCCTCAACGTGCCCGGCTACCACCTGCACTTTGTTACGGATGACCGCCGGCAAGGCGGCCACCTGCTGGAATGCGGCCTGCAGGAAGGGACAGTGCAGATGGATTCTGTCCGGGAATTTCACCTGACGCTGCCTGCCGGCGGTGATTTCGCCCGGGCCAACCTGACCGCCGACCGGAAGGAAGAGCTGAAAAAGGTCGAGTCAAAATAAGGCCCTGAACGCATCTTGGCGGGAAAGGTAATCAGGAGATGAAGTAAGGAGATGAAAGGTTTTGTCTACAAGGAGCTTACCGCCCTGACCGATGAACAAAAGCAGACTATGGACGCGGCGGATTATGTCGTGCTGGGAGCCTACAGCTATAATGTGCTAAGCCGGACTCCCGGCAAACACTGGGCGCCGGACTTTGCCTTCAGCGTGTCCCGTTACGCGTTATCGGTCGGAAAGCCCCTGGCCGTGATGGCAATCAGGAATCCGTACGACACCCGGAGTAAAGGCTTATCTGGCCGTATACGGTGCTGCGCAAGGTCCCAACATCCCGGCCGGGGTCGAATGCCCTCCCGTAAGGTGTCCAGCAGCCTTCACGGTACCACCGGACAAACCTCTTCCCGGCATCCGCCGGATCATACCCGG
>JAGUVT010000109.1 GCA_020062745.1 Deltaproteobacteria bacterium | reverse complement strand
TTTTTAAAAAGAGAAATATATTTTTGATAAAAGCCTATTAGAAAAAGAACTGTCTTTTGCAATAAACGGCTCTCCTTAAATTTTACCCTAATCTTCTTAGATTACTCAATAAAATTTCAGACACTTTTTGATAACTTTTACCTACAATCCCGGGCCGAGAAACAATTACATAATCCCTCCCATTTAAAAACTTTTCCTGGTTTTTCCGGCATATCTCCTTCAAAATCCTCCGTACTTTGTTTCTCTTAACCGCACATCCCACCTTTTTGCTAACCGAAAAACCAAATCTAGAAATACCAAGATTATTAGCTTTATAATATATAACTAAGTGGCCATCAGCAACAACTTTTCCTCCGGCATAAGTTTTCCGGAAATCCCTTCTCTTTTTTAGAATATTAAAACATCCCATCGATTGCTTTTTTTGCCTCACTAATCTTATGCGCCTTGACCCGACACCCTGCTATAACTTTGTTTATAAAACCAGGAAGGATTTTCCTGGCAAAACTCAGGCAGTCAATCTTTTCCGCCCCTTCAACCGTCTTCTCTTGATTATATTTCTCCCTTGCGCGGTGCGCATACGCTTAAGAAACCCGTATGTTTTTTTATATTTCCTTGCTTTTGGCTGATAGGTTCTCTTCATACTCCTCAAACTCTCTCCCATCTTAAATTATTTAGCGGAAATTAATGGACATACAACAACAATTATATATTACCTAAATCCAGGCGTCAACCGGTCATAAAATAACTGTTGATAGTATCCTCCAGTTTTGATATAATTGCATAAAAAAATAAAGGTCTTTTCACAACCTGTGTATAAGCTTGTGAATAAACCTGTTAATTTTTTTCTCTAAATAATTTTTTAAGGAGCCTTTGTTATTTTTATGATAAAAGGGGAACTGCTTGAAATATGGGAACAAGCACTACTTTCTCTAGAGAGAAAACTCAACAAACATTCCTTTGAAACCTGGCTAAGACCGCTGAAGCCTGTTTACTATCAAGAAAATACCATTATTATTGAAGTACCTAACCATTTTTCCAGAGACTGGCTCAGTAGTCGCTATTCTCCACTAATAAAAGACTCGTTGCAATCAATCCTAAAACAGGAAACCGGGTTGCGATTCCTGCTTTCAAGTGAAATAGCGAACTACAGACTTCAAACAGAGAATAAAAGCGACGAAGAACATTCTGCTTCCTCCTTAAACCCTAAATATAGCTTCGACAGTTTCGTTATTGGGGATAGCAACCGCTTTGCCCATGCAGCCTGTTTAGCTGTTAGCGAGTCGCCTGCAAAAGCGTATAATCCTTTATTTATCTATGGAGGTGTAGGTCTCGGAAAAACCCACCTGCTGCATGCTATTGGCCATTCTATATTGGCATCCGGTATCCAAAAAGAAGTATTATACATCACTTCAGAAAAATTCACCAATGAACTGATTAACTCTATCAGAGATGATAAAATGGTCGGCTTCAGAAATAGGTACCGTAGTATGGACGTGTTGCTAATTGATGATATACAATTCTTAGCGAAAAAAGAAAGGACTCAGGAGGAGTTTTTTCACACCTTTAATACGCTATACGAGTCAAGTAAGCAAATAATAATTTCCAGCGATCGCCCGCCAAAAGATATACCGGCTCTGGAAAACCGTCTTCGTTCCCGCTTCGAGTGGGGATTAATAGCCGATATTCAGCCACCAGATTTGGAAACTCGCATCGCCATATTACGTAAAAAAGCTCTTACAGAAAACATAATCATTCCCGACGAAACAATTATCTATATTGCAGACAAGATACAGTCAAATATCCGTGAGTTAGAAGGTGCATTGATAAGGCTGGCAGCTTTCGCCTCTTTTACAGAAAAAGATATTACTCCTGATGTGGCCGCCGATATTTTAAAAGATATACTACCACCAAAAAAACCAAAAATAATCACCGTCGACTTAATTCAAGAAAACACAGCTTCTTTTTTTAATATCTCAAAAGAAGAATTTAAAGCTAAAAAAAGAACTCGATCGGTAGTATACCCACGCCAAATTGCCATGTATCTAACGAGAGAACTAACCGATCTCTCGTTACCACAAATAGGCACATATTTTGGGGGCCGCGATCATACCACCATACTTCATGCCCACGACAAAATTAACCAGGAATTACAAAAAAACCGGGCATTGCAAGAAACCATAAAGTCACTTATCAACCAGATACTCAAGGATTAGCTCAATTATTAATATAGTATTAAAGTGTTATTATTTATAATATAGACTGGTTAACTATAAAGATAAGCACAGACAAAATATTAACAGCCGAAGTATACCTTTTTATCTTGCGTTAACCAGGATATTCACATAGTCACAACTACTACTAGTAATACTATTCAATACTTAATAATACTTATGATGGGGAACAAGAATCAACTCTTATAGGAGAATTTTTATGAAATTAATAATCGATAAGGAAAATCTCTTATTTGCTATTCAGATTGTGCAACGGGCGGTTTCTCTTAAAAGTCCTCTCCCTGTCCTTTCCGGCATAAAATTCTCAACTTATACAGATAATCTGTCGGATTCCGTTCAACTGGTTCTTTCTGCTACTGACCTGGAAATAAGCATCCGGTGCACTCTGACAACAGAAATCGAAGAGCATGGTTCAATTGTTTTACCGGCCCGTCATATTGTTGAATTAATACGTCACCTTCCTAATATTCCGGTTAAGCTGGAAACATCGGACGGAGGTGCCTTGTTGAAATACGACCAGTCTGAAATATTTCTAAATGGTTTCGTAGTAGAAGAGTTCCCGTCCCTTTCGTTTTTAACCGATGATCCCGTAGGTGTAATTAAGGGAAATTTATTAAAAGAAGCAATCAAGCAGGTTGTTTTCGCGGTTACGAAAGATGAAAACCGTCCGCTGTTTAGTGGGGTCCTTTTTACGGTTAAAGAAGGTGAATTGGAGATGGTGGCGACGGACACCCACCGGTTAGCGTGGCGCAGAGTAAGGATTGAAGAAAAAGTAAAGGAGTCGGGAGTTAAGAGGGAAGTAGATTTACTTGATAATAATAATTTAAGTGTGATCATCCCTGCCAAAGCACTTTTGGAACTTTCGAAAATTATCGATTCAACAGAAGAGTTAGTTAGGGTTGGACTGACACAAAATACAATTATTTTTAGCACGAGTTATGCTTGTCTGTCTGCCAGGTTGTTACAGGGTCAGTATCCAGACTATCAATCTGTAATACCCAAGGAACAGGAAACAAAGGTTAAGCTTTGCACAAGGAGAATAACAGAGTCAGTAGAAAGAGCTTCTCTTTTGACGTCAGATAGCTTGCCTGTTATGAAGGTATCTGTTGACAATAACAGTATATTGGTATCAGCAAACAGTAGTGCGGGATACGTGAATGAGGAAATTCCTGTATCTCAAGAAGGACCTCCCGTCAAGATAGCATTTAATGTTCGTTACTTGGGTGATATATTAAAAGTTATTGACAGTAAAGAGATTTTTATCGAGTTTGGTGGTCCTTTAGTCCCAACCTTGATTAGACCGTCGGCTTCAGAAGACTACCTGACACTTCTAATGCCAATAAAAACTTGAAACAAGATTAATGTTGGAGGATTAAACTGTTTGTATGTAGAATTTTTAGTTTTAGAGAATTTCCGGAACTATGAGAAATTAATTTTAAAGCCGGATATTTTAAATGTTTTCTACGGGAAAAATGCACAAGGAAAAACTAATTTAACAGACGCCATTTTTTTTGGGATAACCGGGCGTTCTTATTATACTGAAAGGGAAAGAGAAGTAATTAAGTGGGGTAACAGTTATTCCAAGTTATACTTTAAGTTAAGAGAGGCTTGCCGGGAATTAGTTATAGAAATAAGTTTGTCTAAGACCCAGCAAAAAAAAGTTAAAGTAAATGGATCTGCTGTAAGGGGTTACCCGTTGGGATGGGTAGGAGCGGTAATTTTTAGTCCCAGAGATATTAATGTGGTGCAAGGACCGCCTTATGAAAGAAGGCGTTTTATAGATCAGGAATGGGGTCCTTTTATCCCTTACTATGAATATAACTTACGGCAGTATCAGCGGGTGGTTATACAGAAAAACAATCTTTTGCGGGAGTCAAGGGATCGGAAACGGCTTTATATTGATATTGATGTCTGGAATCAGCAGTTAAGTTATTTTGGAAGCAAAATATTGGCGACCAGATTGTTTCTGCTAAAGAAGATTAACCCATTAATAAGGCATTTTTTCGGTAAGCTTACCGAGAATAAGGAAGGGTTGGTGATTCGCTATAACTCCTCTCTAAAGATAGTAGGAGCATCTGAAAAGGAGTTATACAACCAGTTCATCAGTGAAGTCACAGCGCTGAAAGATGAAGAGGTTAACCGTGGACAAACATTAATCGGCCCGCACAAAGACGATATTTCTTTTTTGATAAACGGAGCGGATGCCAGAGTCTATGGTTCCCGAGGACAACAATATACCTTGTTGCTAGCCCTGAAAATGGCGCAGATAGAACAGTGGAAGCAGGAATATAAAGAGTGCCCGGTACTGCTTCTTGACGATATCCTTTTTGATTTGGACAGCAACCGCCGTAGTGCACTTCTAAGTTATGTGGATGGTAATATTCAGACATTTATCACTACTATAGATGATAAAGCTCTCGGTTTTTGTAAACTGGACGGCAGCAAGGTGTTTGTTATCAATAATGGAAGCATTGCCTGCTGTTAATTATTAAGGGAGTGAAAGTGGTGTTTTTGTATCTTGGGGGAAATTGTACCGTTCTAAAAAGGGATGTAATCGCAATTCTTAGTGCTTATACCAGGGTTTCTTCTATTACCAGGGAATTTATTCAATACTCTCGCGGCAACAACCTTGTCAGGAGTGAATCAGATCCGGGGAATAAGGAAAAATCGTATGTTTTAACTGAAAAAGGGATCTATTTTTCTCCGGTATCTTGCGATACTTTGAGAAAGAGAGGACAAATGCCTCTTTAAAAAGCACCTGCAAAACCGTGATCTGAAATCACGGTTTTACTTTGTGTGTTAAAAGGAAAGCTGTTACTAACTTGAGAAAGCAGTTTTTTTATAATATAATTGAGTTAAAGAAGGGGAGGAGGCTCTTGGCTTGACGGGAAACAATAGTTATGGGGCAGAAGAAATTCAGGTTCTGGAGGGTCTGGAAGCTGTAAGGCGCCGTCCGAGCATGTATATCGGCAGCACTGGTGCCAGGGGGCTCCATCATCTTGTTTTTGAGGTGGTTGATAACAGTATTGATGAGGCAATGGCAGGCTTTTGTGATCGTATCGAGGTGACTGTTCAAGAGGATAACTCGGTTACAGTAGTGGATAACGGTCGCGGCATTCCAGTTGATATTCATTCTAAAACCGGCCTGCCGGCAGTAGAGGTGGCGCTTACCATGCTTCATGCCGGGGGAAAATTTGACGGCCGGGTTTACGAAACCTCCGGGGGACTGCACGGTGTAGGCGTCTCGGTGGTAAACGCCCTTTCGGAATGGCTGGAAGTGGAAGTGAGAAGAGACGGTTATGTCTATTTTCAAAGGTACCAGCGTGGTGAACCGGCAACTAAACTGGAGGTAATAGGGGAATGCGAGGATAGAGGCACTAAGGTATCCTTTAAACCGGACCCTGAAATATTCGAAGAATTGGAATTTAACCAGGAGTTGCTGGCGCAGCGCCTGCGCGAACTGTCTTTTCTCAATAAAGGTGTAGAGATTCGCCTGGCCGATTTTTGCACCGGAAATGAGATGATCTTTAAACATGACGGCGGTATAGTGGACTTTATCCGGTATTTGAACAGAAACAAGAGTCCGAAGCACGATCAACCCATTTATTTTTCCGGAAAGAGAAATCACGTATTCGTAGAGGTGGCTCTCCAGTATACCGATTCTTACGCAGAAAACATATACTCTTATGCCAATAATATCAATACTATAGACGGCGGAACTCACGAGGCTGGTTTTAAGGCTTCCTTGACCAGAGCAGTAAATGATTATGGCCGGAAGTATAACTTGGTAAAAAACGGGGCCGGTAATATTACCGGGGAAGATATCAGGGAAGGTCTTACAGCAGTGATCAGCGTCAGAGTTCTGGATCCCAAGTTCGAGGGCCAGACAAAGACGAGACTGCATAACAGCGAGGCAAGAGGACCCGTTGAGTCAATAGTAGGGGAGGGAATGGGCACCTTTTTGGAGGAAAACCCGTCAATTGCCAGGGAAATTTTTGAAAAAATCATTACTGCAGCCCGGGCGCGGGAGGCGGCGCGCAAAGCAAGGGATCTGGCCAGGCAGAGAAAAAGTGTTTTAGAAAGCTCTTCATTGCCTGGGAAACTGGCTGACTGTTCCGAGCGCGATCCGTCCGTGTCGGAGTTATACCTGGTTGAGGGTGATTCGGCCGGAGGCTCGGCGAAGCAGGGGAGGGACAGACGTTTTCAGGCTATCTTGCCGCTGCGCGGGAAAATCCTTAATGTGGAGAAAGCCAGGCTGGACAAGATCCTGTCCAACGAAGAAATACAGTCCATGGTCACTGCGCTGGGCACCGGTATCGGAGAGGATTTCGATCTTAAAAAGGCCAGGTATCATAAACTGATTCTGATGAGTGATGCGGATGTTGACGGCTCTCACATCAGAACCCTGTTGTTAACCTTCTTTTACCGCTACATGCGTCCCCTCATTGAGTCCGGCTACGTTTTTATTGCTCAGCCGCCTCTTTACAGGGCGAGGAAAGGAAAAAACAACCACTATGTGTACAGCGACGCTGAATTGGAAAAACTATTAGCAAAGATTGGCCGTGACGGTTGTAGCATTCAAAGGTACAAGGGCTTAGGAGAAATGGACCCGATCCAACTATGGGATACTACCATGGATCCGGGTACCCGTACAGTTTTGCAGGTTACTTTGGGTGATGCAATTGAGGCGGATAACATATTCTCCATGCTTATGGGTGATCAGGTGGAGCCGCGCCGCGAGTTTATTCAGGAAAACGCCCGCCTGGTACGCAACCTTGACGTCTAGGATATTAGCTGTCACCTGAATTCTTTCTTTATGCTGATCGCTTTGAACAGGAGTGATTGAAAATTGCCTTCTTTAACCGGCAGGGTGGTTTCAGTTGACCTGAATGAGGAGATGAAACACTCTTACCTTGACTATGCCATGAGCGTAATTGTTGGACGAGCCCTGCCTGACGTAAGAGATGGATTAAAACCGGTGCACAGGCGCATACTTTACGCCATGCACGGACTCGGAATGACTCCGGATAAACCGCATAGCAAGTCCGCTCATGTTGTGGGCGAGGTGCTGAAGAAGTTTCATCCACACGGAGATGTGGCTGTTTACGATGCGCTGGTAAGACTGGCACAAAATTTTTCCTGCCGCTACCCTTTGGTAGACGGTCATGGCAACTTTGGTTCGGTGGACGGAGATTCGCCGGCGGCCATGCGTTATACTGAGGTCCGCATGGCCAGGATAACCATGGAAATGTTGAACGACATTGAGAAAGATACCGTGGACTTTATTCCAAACTATGATGGGAGGGATAAAGAACCAGTTATTCTGCCGGCCAGGATTCCCAACTTGTTGGTTAACGGATCGGCCGGCATTGCTGTCGGGATGGCTACTAATATTCCGCCGCACAATCTGGGCGAGGTGGTAGACGGGGTAATCATGCTTATCGAAAGGCCGGACGCCGGCCTGGAAGAATTAATGGGAGTAGTTAAGGGTCCGGATTTTCCTACCGGGGGAAAGATTATGGGAAGGGAAGGCATCTGGAGCGCCTACCGTACCGGGCGAGGCTCACTGAAGATACGGGCCCAGACAGATATTGAAGAAACCGGGAACGGCCGGCGGAGCATCATCGTCCATGAAATTCCTTATCAGGTTAACAAAGCCCGGTTGATTGAAAAAATTGCCGAACTGGTTAAAGATAGAAAGGTCGAAGGTATAAGTGATCTGCGTGACGAATCGGATCGCCACGGCATGCGCATTGTAATCGAGTTAAAAAGAGATACTGACCCGAAAGTTGTTTTAAACCGGCTCTACAAACACACCCAACTGCAGGAATCTTTCGGGATTATAATGCTGGCCCTGGTGAACGGCCAGCCTCGCGTTCTTAATCTCCAGCAGATGCTTTTTTACTACCTTGAGCATCAAAAAGATGTTGTTGTCCGCCGCACCCGTTTCGATCTGGACCGGGCCGAGGCCCGCGCCCATATTGTGGAGGGTTTGCGTATCGCCATCGCCCACCTGGATGAAGTGGTTAAAATTATTCGCACTGCGCAAACCGTTGAAGCTGCTAAAAAAGCTCTGGAGGAACGTTTCGGCCTCTCAGAGAAACAAGCTGAAGCGATCGTGGAAATGCGCTTGAGGCAGTTAACCGGGTTGGAAAGAGAGAAGCTCGAGTCCGAATATAATGCTCTTCTAGAAAAGATAGCCTTTTTGCGTTCAATTCTGGCCGATGAGAAGAGGATTCTGGGGATAATAAAGAGCGAGTTGATGGAAACAAAAAAGAAATTTGCCGACGCCAGGAGGACCGTTATAACCGATGAACACACCTCCGTAGTGGAAGAAGATCTCATCCCGGAAGAAGATGTGGTGGTTACCATCACCCGGCAGGGGTATATCAAGCGTTTACCGCTGGATACCTACCGTAGCCAGCGCAGAGGCGGGCGGGGCATCACTGCTATGGTTACCAAGGAAAAAGATTTCGTCCGCCATATTTTTATTACCACCACTCATCACTATATTTTGTTTTTTACCAACAAAGGAAAGGTATACCGCTTAAAAGTGCACGAAATTCCTGAATCCAGCCGTCAGGCGAAGGGAACCGCTATTGTCAACCTTCTGCATACCGGAAATAACGAAAAAGTTACTACCGTGATTCCAGTGCGGGAGTTTGCTTCCAACCGCTTTCTTTTTATGTCGACCAGAAACGGTATCGTAAAAAAGACTGTGCTGAAAGAATATGATTCTTCACGCCGCGACGGGATCATTGCCTTGCGCCTGGACGAGGGTGACGAACTGGTTAATGTTAATTTAACCTGCGGCCGGGAAGAAATAATTCTCGGTACCCGCAAGGGGCTGTCTATCCGCTTTTCAGAAGAAGAAGTGCGTTTCACCGGCCGTACTACCAGAGGGGTGAAAGGGATTACCTTGACTGAGGGGGATGAGGTAGTGGGTATGGTGACTGCCTGTCCGGATAGTTTCTTGTTAACTGTTACAGCCAACGGATTCGGCAAGCGCACCCTGATTAAACAGTACCGTTCCCAATCCAGAGGTGGCAAGGGTATCATCAATATTAAAACCACCAGGCGTAACGGCCCGGTGGTGGCTTTACAAACAGTAAAGGAAGGAGAAGAAATCTTGATCATCAGCGCAGAAGGGATTATTATCCGC
This sequence comes from Deltaproteobacteria bacterium, assembly GCA_020062745.1. GTDB lineage: Bacteria > Bacillota > Desulfotomaculia > Desulfotomaculales > JAGUVT01 > JAGUVT01. Next base: position 25,875 of record JAGUVT010000109.1, on the reverse strand, counting down.
TTGAATACCAAGGATATTTCGACTATGAAGCGATCGACCCAGGGAGTTACTTTGATGCGACTTGACGAGGGTGATAAGGTGGTGGATATGGCCAGGGTACAAACTGTAGAGCCGTAAAAAGCAGCAATACTGATTGACAGCGAGGAAAAGCAGTAATTTGTCTGGCTGTCTGGCCAGAATGAGTGTTTTTAAGGATGTTTGGTATTTGTATTGATGTGGTAGTATTTACCTTAAATAACACTTTATGACTGGCGGTGCGGGTTTTGAAGAGGATGCTTAAACTGGCTTTGGTTCTGGCGATAGTCTTTTCACTTTCTTTTACTTCCGGTGCCCTGTTGGAAGAAACCTTGCGTTTTATTCAGCCGCTGATAGAGCAAGGGGTAAAACTTAAACCGGTTAAAGAAATTGTAGACAACCTGCTATATTTAGATTTCCGTTCCAAAGCGATGGTGGTGATTTATCACTTGTGCTGGCCGCGAGGGCCTTAAGTAAATAGGAGGCAGCACGACCGGCAGGGGGTATGAGTTGATGAACGCTATTCCATTTGGGCGGAGGGGAGGGGTGTGGTCAAACGGAGGGGGAAGTAGTTAGGTACGGAAAAATAAAAAGGATGTTTTTATGGATATACCGGCTTTCCGGTAGAAAACCGTAAGGGTTTAATATAGCGCCGCAGGGCGCTTTTTGCTTGTATAGGGAATTATGCTGTTAAGAATTTCTATAAGCGGACAAGAAAAGCGTTTCTTTGTTTTAGGTTAAAGGCGGTAAAACGCTTTTCTTGATTTTTAATTGTTTTTAACAGTTGATTGTTGTAAAATTATAAACAAGAACCAGGTGTTAGGAGGCGCTTTTGTAGTGGAGAAGGGGACATGGACAGTTAAAAAAGGTTTGGCGGAAATGCTCAAGGGTGGCGTAATTATGGACGTGACTACTCCCGAGCAGGCGAAAATTGCCGAGGAAGCAGGCGCCTGTGCGGTAATGGCCCTGGAAAGAGTGCCGGCGGATATCCGGGCATCCGGGGGAGTGGCCAGAATGGCCGACCCGACGGTAATTTTACGAATTATGGAAGCGGTAACCATTCCGGTGATGGCCAAGGCGCGTATCGGGCATTTTGTTGAGGCGCAGATTCTGGAGGCCCTGGGAGTTGATTATGTTGATGAAAGCGAAGTTCTTACGCCGGCCGACGAGGCTCATCATATAAACAAGCATGAGTTTAAGGTTCCTTTTGTCTGCGGGGCGCGTAATTTGGGGGAGGCTTTGCGGCGTATCGGTGAAGGTGCGGCTATGATCCGAACCAAGGGGGAACCAGGTACCGGCAACGTTGTCGAAGCTGTCCGGCATATGCGCATGGTGATGGGGGAAATTCGCCGCCTGCAAAATCTGCCGAAAGAAGAACTGATGTCTGCCGCCAGGGAAATGGGCGCTCCTTTTGAACTGGTAGCGCAGGTGGCCGAAACCGGCCGCCTGCCGGTAGTTAATTTCGCCGCCGGTGGAATCGCCACGCCGGCCGACGCGGCTATGATGATGCAGTTAGGCTGCGATGGGATTTTCGTTGGATCCGGCATCTTCAAGTCGAAGAATCCGGCAATGCGGGCGAAGGCTATTGTTGCTGCCACCACTCACTATAACGATCCGAAAATACTGGCGGATGTTTCCATGGATCTGGATGAGGCCATGCCCGGCCTGGAAATGGCCTCGGTTGCGCCGGAACAGCGGATGCAGGATCGCGGGTGGTGAAGTGGCGGCAAAAGTTGGCGTACTGGCCCTGCAGGGCGCTTTCCAGGAACACCAGAAAATGCTGGCGGATTGTGGAGTGGAATCGCGCCCGATCCGCAAGCCGGAAGAATTAAAGGGCATATCCTCATTGATTATTCCCGGCGGCGAGAGCACCACTATCGGTAAACTACTGCAGGATTTCGGCCTTTTCGACGTGATTTTACAAATGGGCCGGGAAGGGCTGCCCATTTTCGGCACCTGCGCCGGGCTGATCATGCTGGCCGGAGAGATTGCCGGCTCCCGGCAACCCCGTTTGGGCTTGATGGATATTACAGTGGAGCGAAACGCTTTCGGCCGGCAGGTGGACAGTTTTGAAACCGATTTGGAGATACCGGCGATAGGGCAGCCTTCTTTCAGAGCGGTATTCATTCGCGCTCCTTATATTACCGGCGCTGGCGCAGGGGTGGAAGTGCTGGCGCGGCATGGTGATAAAATCGTACTGGCCCGCCAGGACAATTGCCTAGCAGCCGCTTTTCATCCGGAGTTGACCGGTGACCGCCGTATTCATAATTATTTTCTCCGGATGTAAAAATAACTGTTGCAAAAAATCCCGGTCTGATGTAATATCTAAAAAAGTACATAGTAAAAAAGTTAATAAGATAAAACCCGATGCAGGAGTAAAGTAACCAGTCGGCGCCCTTTAACGAAGAGTTGGCATCTTCGTTTACCAGAGAGCCGGTGGAGCTGCGAACCGGCAGGGCTGGCAGGTGAAAAGGCTCTCCGAAGGGGTTTCTGCTGAAAGCAGTAGTAGGCAGATACGGGTAATTACCGTTAAAATAAGCTTGAGAGGGCCGGGTTTTTATCCGGCCACGAAGGGTGGAACCGCGGGAGAAAAACCTCTCGTCCCTGTTTGTGCACATTTACAGGGGCGGGAGGTTTGGTTTTTTAAGGCCGACTGCTTTATTGCTAAAAAAAGGAGAGTGTTTGTTCATGCCGGCAAAAGAGTATCTGATGATTCCCGGCCCAACACCTGTGCCGCCGCAGGTGTCGGCGGCCATGTCCCGGCCTATAGGGGGCCACCGGACCGACGAATTTGCCCGGATTCACCAGGGCATTGTAGAGAAACTGAAGACGGTTTTTCAAACCCAAAACGACATCTTTGTTTTAACCCACTCCGGTACCGGCGGTATGGAAACAGCCGTGGCCAACACCGTCAATCCCGGCGATAAAGTGCTGGCGCTGGTGACCGGAAATTTCGGTGAGCGTTTTGCGAAAATTGCCCGGGCTTACGGCGCTTTAGTCGATGAGGTTGATTTTGGATGGGGGAAGGATGTGGATCTGGCGGTAGTAGAGGAAAAGCTAAAAGCCAATCCGGACTATAAGGCGGTGCTGGCCACGCAAAATGAAACCTCGACCGGAGTTACCAACGATATTGCGGGCATCGGCGCCCTGGTGGCCAAAACCCCGGCTTTACTGCTGGTGGACGGGATCAGCGGGGTAGGGGGGATTGAAATAAAAACCGATGCCTGGGGCGTCGACGTTCTGATCACCGCTTCCCAAAAGGCGATGATGCTGCCGCCCGGCCTGGCCATGGTGGCGGTGAGCAAAAAAGCCTGGGAGGCTGTGGAAAAGTGCCGCTCGCCGCGGTTTTATTTCAGCCTTCCGGCAGCCAAAAAGGCGGTGGAAAAATGGAACACCGCCTACACGCCCGGCGTATCGCTTTTTTACGGCCTGGAGGCGGCCCTGGAACTGATGATGGCCGAGGGGATGGATAACGTCTATGCTCGCCACGGACTGCTGGCCCGTGCCGTGCGGGCCGCCGTCCGGGCGCTGGGGCTGACGCTTTTACCGGAAGAACGCTGCGCTTCCAATACCGTCACAGCCATCCACGGCCCGGATGGCGTCGGCGCCGACGAACTGCGCAAGGTGCTGAAAAACCGGTACGGGGTGGTTTTTGCGGGCGGTCAGGGTATACTCAAGGGTAAAATTTTCCGCATCGCCCATATGGGTTACGCCGGCAAAACCGATGTCCTGGTGGCCGTCGGCGCGCTGGAAATGGCGCTGGCCGAACTGGGATACCCGGCGGAACTGGGCAGAGGGATGAAGGCGGCTCAAGAGGTATTTTTAGGGGGGTCGGATTAATGAAGGTACTGGTTCTTGACGGTGTCGCCGAAGAAGGCCTGCTGGCTTTGCGCCGGGAGCCGGAGATAGAAGTGGACGTCAGAGGTACGCTGTCCGAAGAGGAACTGCTGGCGGTTATCGGCGATTACGATGGCATGATTGTGCGCAGCGCCACCAAAGTAACGGCCCGGGTTCTCGAGCGGGCCGTCCGCCTGAAAGTAGTCGGGCGGGCCGGTGTGGGTGTGGACAATATAGATCTGGCGGCGGCCACGGCCCGGGGCGTTCTGGTAGTCAATGCACCGGGAGGAAATACTATTGCGGCAGCCGAACATACTATGGCCATGATGCTGGCCCTGGCCCGCAATATCCCCCAGGCCAGCGCCAGCCTGCGCGCCGGCAAGTGGGACAAAAAGGCCTTCGTGGGTGTGGAACTGCGTGATAAAACGCTGGGAGTGATCGGCCTGGGGCGGATTGGTTCAGCGGTGGCCAAAAGAGCCCAGGGCATGGAGATGCGGGTAGTGGCTTATGATCCTTATATTACCGAAGAAAAGGCGGAAATGATCGGGGTCGGGCTGTTATCTTTAGAAGATGTTTGCAGGCAGGCCGACTTTATTACCGTGCACCTGCCCCTGACGAAAGAATCGCGGCATATCATCAGGGAAAAGGCTTTCAGCCTGATGAAAGACGGGGTGCGGATAATCAACTGCGCCCGGGGCGGGGTGGTCGATGAGGAGGCTCTGGATCGGGCCATGCGGGCGGGCAAGGTGGCCGGAGCGGCGCTGGATGTTTTTGAAAAGGAGCCGAATACCGACAGTCCCCTGTACGGGCATGATCATTTTATCGCCACTCCGCATCTGGGGGCGTCCACCCGGGAGGCCCAGCTTAATGTAGCCGTTGATGTGGCGGAAGAAATTGTAGCCGCCTTGAAAGATCAGTTTGTGAGGAATGCCGTTAATATTCCTTCACTCAGCCCGAAAACCCTGGCGGCGGTCAGGCCGTACCTCGACCTGGCGGAAAAGATGGGCAAGTTCAATGCCCAATTAATCAGCGGACGGGTGCATGAAATGGAAGTAACTTACAGCGGCGACCTGGCCGGTCAGGAAGTGGGGCCGATCACCACGGCGCTGTTGAAAGGTTTTTTGGATGCGGTGCTGCAGGAGAGGGTGAATTTTGTTAATGCGCCGCTGCTGGCCAAAGAGCGCGGCATTCAAGTAATGCAAAAACAATATGAGGGGGACGGCGATTACGCCAATTTAATCAGCGTCAGGGTTATTTCCAACCAAGAGGAGATTCTGGTGGCCGGCACCGTGTTCGGGGGCAGCGACCCGCGGATTGTATCCATCGACGGCTACCGCATCGATGCCGTACCGGCTGGATACATGCTTTATGTTCCGCATTTGGACAAGCCCCGCATCATCGGACCGGTAGGAAGCCTGATCGGGGAGCACAACATCAATATTTCGGGCATGCAGGTGGGACGCAAGGAGGCCGGCGGCAAGGCGGTGATGGTGCTCCAGGTGGACGGCCCGGTGCCGGAGGAAACGCTGGCCGGAATTTCCCGTATCGACGGGGTGCTGGGAGTTAAAATGGTGATAATTTAATCCTTTAATTTTACAAGAAGGAAGGGCTGTAGTATAATGATTAAAGTAAAATTTTAACATGGGGGTTCGATGGTTGCTGGATTTAAAGTTTGTTCGCAGTAACTATAAAATGGTGCAAGAGGCTTTGGCCAGGCGCGGCGAAGCGGTGGCCCTGGAGCAGTTTCTGGTTTTAGATAAGGAGCGCCGGGAGAAGCTTTACCGGGTTGAGCAGATGAAAAACCGGCGTAATGTGGTTTCGGAAGAGATCGGCCGCTTAAAGACAGCCGGCCGGGATGCTGCTGAAATGATGGCGGAAATGCGCCTTTTATCTCAGCAGGTAAAAGAAATAGATGAGGAAATAAGGGCGCTGGACGGGCAAATTCAAGAGGCTCTGTTGAATATCCCGAACATGCCGGACGAGTCGGTACCGTATGGAAGGAGTGCGGCGGATAACCCGGTGGTAAGAAAATGGGGAGAAAAAAGGCAGTTTTCTTTTTCCCCCAAACCGCACTGGGAAATCGGCGAATCTTTGGATATTATAGATTTCGAGCGGGGCGGGAAGGTTACCGGTACCCGGTTCAGCTTTTATAAGGGGGCCGGCGCCCGGCTGGAGCGGGCGGTGATTAACTTCATGCTGGATCTGCACACCGGCCGGCACGGTTATGTCGAAGTATTTCCCCCTTTTCTGGCAAACCGGGAGAGCATGACCGGCACAGGGCAGTTGCCCAAGTTTGCCGAGGACATGTTCAGGGTGGAAGGAACTGATTATTACCTGATCCCGACGGCCGAGGTGCCGGTGACCAACCTGTACCGGAACGAGATTCTGGACGGGGAGAAGCTGCCCATTTGCCACTGTGCTTACAGCGCCTGTTTCCGGGCCGAAGCGGGGGCCGCCGGGCGGGATACCAGGGGCCTGATCCGGCAGCACCAGTTTAACAAGGTGGAGTTGGTCAAGTTCTGCCGGCCGGAGGATTCTTGCGCGGAACTGGAGAAGCTCACCCGCGATGCCGAACGGGTGCTGCAGTTGCTTGGCCTGCCCTACCGGGTGGTGGTTCTCTGTACGGGGGACATGGGCTTCAGCGCGGCCAAAACCTACGACCTGGAAGTCTGGCTGCCCAGCTACGGGGATTTCCGGGAGATTTCTTCCTGCAGCAACTTTGCCGATTATCAGGCCCGGCGGGCCAATATCCGGTACCGGCCGCCCGGTTCCAAAGCCAGGTACGTGCACACTTTGAACGGTTCCGGCCTGGCCGTGGGGCGGACGGTGGCCGCCATTCTGGAAAATTACCAGGAGGCGGACGGCACGGTGACGGTGCCGGAGGCGCTGCGTCCGTACATGGGCGGTCTGGAGAAAATAGGGTAGAACCGGGGACGGGACTCCCGGCATATGATATTGACAGTGGCCCTTAGGGTATGGTAAACTAGGAAACTGTCCGAGAATTAGAAATTTGAATTCCTTGCCACAATATATAGCAGCTATAGAACAGTGTCGACTACATTATGTTGAGTCAATTGTAAGTTACTGTTAATATTTAGACAGGCTGCTAGGCCACACGCCGGGACGTATTTTTGGCAACTCCCGGCGGAATACTCACCGGCAGTGACGTAAGTTTAGCCCAAAAGGTTTTTCCGTCTGGAGGGGTGTCCGAGCGGTTGAAGGAGGCGGTCTTGAAAACCGTTGAACTCTTAAAGGTTCCGTGGGTTCGAATCCCACCCCCTCCGCCATTTGCGAATTAAAACAGGTTGCGAATGTTTTTTAAGTGGTATATAATTTAAATTGAAATTGTTATGGAGAGATGGCCGAGTAGGTCGAAGGCGGTCGCCTGCTAAGCGATTATACGGGCTAAAACTCGTATCGCGGGTTCGAATCCCGCTCTCTCCGCCAGTTTTTATTTTAAGTGCGCCTGTAGCTCAGCTGGATAGAGCGTCTGACTACGGATCAGAAGGCCGGGGGTTCGAATCCCTCCAGGCGCGCCAAAGTATTGCTGTGCGCCCGTAGCTCAGGCGGATAGAGCAGCGGTTTCCTAAACCGCGTGCCGGGGGTTCGAGTCCCTCCGGGCGCACCAGAAGAAAGTCAAACCCTGCAAGGAATTGCGGGGTTGTTTTTAAGTGCAGGATTTAGGGGGGTTGATCATGAATTACGGCTTTACCCGGGAAGAGTTGGACATCAGGGAAAATATAAGAAAGTTTGCCCGCAAGGAAATAGAACCGCTGGTTGGGCGGATGGAGCGGGAAAATCGTATGCCCGATGAGCTGATTAAGAAGATCATGGAAATGAAGGTTACCGGCCTGCCCTTTCCGGGCGAGTGGGGCGGCGCCGGTTCAACCTTCGCCGGCTTTTTGCTGGCGATAGAAGAGCTGTCCTACGTCTATCTTCCCTGTTCGTTTCTGCCTCTGGTTTCAGCCATGGCCGCCTACGGGCTTTTCCGGTTCGGGAGCGATTACCTGAAGGAGAAGTACCTCAAGGGCCTGCTGTCCGGTTCGCTCAAAGGGGCGTGGGCCTTCACCGAACCGGGAACCGGGTCCGACCCGAAGCAACTGCATACCAGGGCGGTCCGGGACGGGGACCAATGGGTTATCAATGGGGTTAAGCGGTTTATCACCAACTCCGCCCTAGCCGACGTGGCGGGAATATTTGCCCTGACGGATAACGGCGTGTCCGCCTTTATGGTGGAAACGTCCAATCCGGGGTACATTGTTGGGAAAAGAGAAGAGTTTATGGCCTTCGGCAGCGCCGACAACGGCGAAGTAATCCTGGAAAACGCTCACGTGGGGAAGGAGAACCTTTTGGGGGAAGAAGGGAGAGGTTTCGATATTCTGCTTGGGGTGGAGGTCTTTGCCAAGGTTGCTTCCTGCGCCGGCAACGTGGGTCTGGCCCGGGCGGCCCTGGACCAGGCGGTGAAATACGCGAAAGAAAAGACGCACCGGGATGCGCCGATCGGCTTCAAGTTTCAGATGACTCAATGGAACCTGGCCGCGATAGCGGCAAAAGTGGCGGCGAGTCGGGCCCTGCTTTATGCCGTCGGGGCCGGGATAGACCGGGGAGAAGACGTTACGCTGGATGCGGCGCTGCTCAAGATCTTTTCCAGTTCCGCGGCCAGGGAGGCGGCGGCGGACGCGCTTCAGGTGCACGGCCCCTACGGGCTGTCAAAGGAATATACCATAGAAAGGCTGTACCGGGAGTCAAAGTTTAACGAAGTGGTTCTGGGAACGAACGAGATCCAGCGTGTTATTGCGGCCAACGCCCTTTTGCGAAGCGGAAAGGGTTTGCAATAACCCGCCCGGCATGTTAAAATTACTTCTGCCGGGATGCAGGTTTCTATGTCCGGATAAAAAAATGGAAAAACCGAGGTCTTCAGTGGATCACGCAAGGTACATGCGGGAGGCCCTGCTTGAGGCGGAAAAGGCTTACGCCCTGGGGGAAGTGCCGGTTGGGGCGGTCGTCGTGCTGGACGGCGAAGTTGTCGGCCGGGGACACAACCTGCGGGAGATTTTAAAGGACAGCACCGCCCACGCGGAAATCCTGGCCCTGCGGGAGGCGGCCGGGCGCGTCGGGGACTGGCGCCTCCCGGGCGCCACGGTATATTCCACCATTGAACCGTGCCCGATGTGCGCCGGGGCGATGGTCCAGTTCCGGGTGGAAACGCTGGTTTACGGCGCTGCCGACCCGAAGGCGGGGGCGGTGGATTCGGTGATCGACGTGGTCCGCCAGCCGCGCTTCAACCACCGGGTGGAGGTCGTGGCCGGAGTGCTGGAGGAAGAATGCCGGGCGATAATGCAGCGTTTTTTTAAAAATTTGCGGGAGAAAAACCACGGAGAGATGGCCGAGCTGGTCGAAGGCGCTCGACTCGAAATCGAGTAGGCTGTGATGAGCGGTCTCCAGGGTTCGAATCCCTGTCTCTCCGCCATATATGATAAAAGACAAGAGCATCTCACGGTTTAAGGTGAGGAGCCCTTGTTGGTTTTGCGGCAGGATTTGGGGCAAAGCCGACGGTGGTCGCCATTTGGCCGCCGGAATAGGTGAAACCAGGTAAGATTATTAAGAAAGTCTAATCAGTATCAGTCCTTACACTTTCGCCAACCCCAATTCCCCCAAGCTTTGGCTCTATCATACATACCCATTTTAAGCTCGGTAACGTCAAATTAATTTTATATTACTGTTGTAATTTTTCTTGCTTTAGCATATACTACGAAGCAGGAGAAGTAGGAATAGTAGGAAATATCCCGCATGAAAGGAGCAAAATAGCATGAATGTCCCCATCATTGATAATGCAAAAATAATGTCCAAAGGACAGGTTACGATACCAAAGGAGATACGAAATCTTTTAAAGGTCTCCGAGGGCGACCGAGTGACGTTCATCTGCGAGGGCGATTATGCAATCGTGATGAAAGCAAACCTCTACGCTATGCGTACTCTGCAAAAGGAAATGAGCGGCGAATTTGAAAAGGCAGGAATTAATAGCGAAGAAGATATCATGAGCTTAGTTCGCGAGGTCAGAGCGGAGATTGAGGGTTTATGAGAACGCATCAAACAATAAAGGTAATGCTTGATACGAATGTGCTAATCTCCGCTATTTATAATCCAAACAGCACAACCTTTCAGGCGTTCCGCAAGGTTTCGGAGCCGCCATATGTTCTGGTGCTTTGTGACCAAGTCATTGACGAGCTTCGCCGAATTTTTAATCGTAAATTTCCGGCTAAAATTCAAGCGATGGAGCGCTTTCTTTCAATTGCGCATTACGATTTGGTCACGCTCACATCCGAGGACGTTCCAAGCGCAGACGAGCCGGATATCAGGGATATTAATGACCGTCCAATCCTCCGCTCCTTCACCTTGAACCCCGCACCACCACGCCATTCCCCCCGTTCTGAACCGCATTCAAAAGCACTCCAAAATCACCAGTGAAACCTCATCCCCAACGACTCGAAATCGAGTAGGCCGTGATGAGCGGTCTCGTGGGTTCGAATCCCACTCTATCCGCCGGCTTTTTGTTCAGGTACAATGAAGCATCCCTGGCCCCTTCGCTGTCACCGGCCACCATATTCAGCACCAGCCCTACCGGATTACCGCAAATGGCGGCATGAGGCTCCCGGACAAAGGAATTCAGTTTTTCTCCCATCCAGTGGTAGCGGCGCGCCCAGCCGCTGGACTGGTTCATCCCCTGCTGGACCGCCGCCCACCGCCCGTCGGCAGTAAAAGCAAAAACATGGTGGTAGATATTGAAGCCGTCCTGCACCGCCGAATTATCCACCATGGCAGACATCCGGCTGGCGTATTGAAGCAAGTTAACGTTTACAGACAGACCGTGACGGCCGGCATAACTTTCAATTTCCTGAGGGGTTTTCCGGGAAGCCAGGGCTTTTCCCCCGCCAGGTAAAGTCCTAAATAGCGCTGTTTGGGGCGCAATCCTTCCTTTAGCGTGCCGCATAAAACTGTGGTGAGGCCGGAGGAATGCCAGTCAAACCCCACGACACAGCCGAAAGCCTGGAACCAGAAGGGATCGGAAAGACGTTCCAGCACCTCGGCCGGACCGTATTCTTCAACGATGGCCTCGGTAACGGCTGAACTGAGCCTGACTATCCGCTCAAACAACCAGCGCGGGCAGTGGTGGCCGTGCAGGGGCAGGTCGGCTATACCTGTGAGCAAAAGATCACCCTACGTAATACAAAAAGTTTTTTACCATGCTTCACGCCCCACCGGTGGCCCGGTATCAAACTCGTGATGAACATTTTCAGGCGTGACCAGCGACAGGAGCGTTTCCAAACGATATTTTTTGCAACGAATAATGATGTTTCCGTTTTCTATGACCCCTGGAGCGGTCTGGATAAGATCAATATGAGCGATGTTAAATATTTTGTGTTTGAGTGCAAGAAACTTCTAAATACAGGCCCTGGTCCGGATATTTTTATCGTTTTTGGTCATGAGATGAATGGCAACTGGTACCCTTGGGGCAATCAGCCGGAAAAGTATCAAGAAAAATTTAAAGCAATTGCCGGGCTTTTTCATAAGGAAGCACCCAACTTCAAGATCTGCTGGACCCCAACCAGAACTGGGGTTATCCCTGGGGAGGAAGAGATTACGGGGATGGCTATTCAGAATACTATCCTGAAGGAAAAGGGGCTTATGGGGATTATGTTGACTGGGTAGGATTAACTTTTTACGACAAAGACTGGGATGAAAACAATCAGGTAACGCCAGGGTTTTTTCTGGCCAATATTAAAAAGGGTCAGGATGGCATAGACTTTCACTGGCAATTTGCCGTCGGGAAAAACAAGCCGATGCTAATTGTTGAAACTGCTGCCTTTGACCCCAATAAAGACTCTACCTTCAGGAGAGGAAGGGTTCCCTTGAACGAATCAGAGCAAGCCGCTTTTAAAAATGCGTGGATCAACCAGGTATATGACGTAAAAACCTTAAAAACAGAACTTCCCTGGCTTAATGCCATCTGCTACTTTAATGTGATAAAAAAAGAACCAGTAATAGAAACAAAAAAAACTCCTACCGGGAAATAATAGCAGATTACAAAATACCTGAAAGACCAGGCATTTACAGACAGCATCTTTACAAGGAGCTGATTACGAACCCTTACTTTATTGGAGGAAAGCTGTTGACAACTAAACCAGGAAAAAAAGGGGACCAGGGGGACAAAGGGACGGTTTTGTCATACTCACCGTTTTTTCAGAGGAGTTTGGAAAAATTTTAAGGAGAACGGCAGTTATTTACTGATGTTCTATGATTGAAAGCTCCGGCATCGGAAAATGTTTTATATTCCTTGTTACCAGGGTTAAAGAGTTTTCTATTGCCACACATGCGATCAAGGTGTCGGAAATGCTCAGCGAGATTCCTTTTTCGCTGTATGCTTTCCGAAATAACCCGGCCTTGCGCGCTGTTTCGTATTCTATCGGATAGTAAACCAGAGTATCAAGTAATTCTTCCACTTTGGGCATTTCCTGCGGTCTTACCCCGGAAAAAATCTCCGCCACAGTCACGGGACAGGACGCAAGCGACGCTTCTTCAACCAGCGCGCTCAAAAGGCCAACAGCCTCCTTCCGGCCACGAAAAAAGTCAATTAGAACGGTGGTATCCAGCAAGTATCCTTTATTTGCCAAAAACTTTCCTCCTCCTGGCTTCCGTTTCTTCTCTCAACTTTCTGACCCATAACGAGACGTCTTCCGGTGAGCCAAGTTCAGGATAATCTTCTGCCTTAAAAACACCAGCCGCCATTTTTAGAGCCGTTCTTTGCTTCAGCCTGATTAATTCTTTTCTTGCGGCATCAATGACAAATTTGCTCCGCTGCCGTTCGCCGACAAATTTTTCAATTTCCATTAAGAGATCAATTGGGAATCTGATAGGAGTCAGCCTGGTTTTTTCCATAGAACACCACTCCGATTATATATACATTATGTTACTATCTAGTATATACAATACTTTTGACATTTGCAAATCATTATATTTCTAACGTAATTATTAACTATGGGGTTTTATTCCTCCGGAGGTTTGGCAGGCAGAAGACAAACACATGCCAGCCCGACTGCAGCTGCGGCTAGGACAAGCCAGAAGCTGCCGTGAATTGCTGCCGCCAGGGCTGTTTTTAAAGGTACGATTTGCTCCGGTGGGAGCAGGTGGCGCTGCAGGGGGTCCATCAGGCGGTTAACTATAGAAATTGCTTCCGTACCCCGGCCGCCCGTCTGCTGGTTGATCCGGGATACCAGCAGGCTGTTGAGCGCCGTGCCGGTAACCGCGATGCCCAAAGTTGCGCCGAGGGTGCGCATGAACTGGACTATGGCCGTAGCTACTCCGCGGCGGTTCCACTCCACCACTGCCTGCACCATAACGATCAGCGCCGTGGTGCAAAAACCCAGCCCCAGCCCCATGGTAAAGGTCGTGGCGGCTATGAAAGCACGGGTTGAGGCAGGACCAAGGGTAAGGAGCAGCACAGCGGCGACAACCTGCAGGGCCATACCCAGAACAGCCATTTTTTTATAGCCCACCCGCAGCAGGAACCGGCCTCCCACAATGCTGCCCAGGGGCCAGCCGATTGACATCGGCGCCAGGGCCGCGCCGGCATTGACCGCCGTTCCTCCTGATACTCCCTGGACGAAAAGGGGTACATATGAAGAAACGCCAATCAGTACCATGCCGGCTGTAAAGTTGACGGCCACCGAGATGGAGATTATACGATTTTGGAACAGGGTTAGCGGCAGTATTGGTTCCAGCGCCCTTGATTCTATTTTGATGAAAGCGAGTAAAAATCCCGTAGCCAGCAAAAACATTGTCAATATGAAAGGCGAACTCCAGGAGTGGGCGGTTCCGCCCTGGAGAAGGGCCAGCAGCAAGGCGCTTACCCCCAACATCAGGGTAGTCGAGCCCGGGTAGTCCAGTTGCAAACGGCCGGAAGGCTTTCTTTCCTCCAGATAAAAAAGCAGCATCAGGATGGAAACTATGCCGATAGGCAGGTTGAGGTAAAAAATCCAGCGCCAGTCCAGATAATCGACAATAACGCCGCCCAGGGCCGGGCCGATAATAGCCGACACTCCCCAGACGCTGCTGAATAACCCCTGCATCCGGCCTCTTTCTTCCAGGGTGAAAATGTCGCCGATAATGGTGATGGTTACCGGCAGTACCGCTCCGGCCCCCAGACCCTGAACGGTTCGAAAAACGATCAGTTGGATCATATTTTCTGACAACCCGCACAGGACCGATCCCAGAAGAAAAATGCCTGTTCCCCAGGCATAAACCACCCGGCGTCCAAAAAGATCGGCCAGTTTGCCATAGATGGGTGTAGTGACAGTATAAGTTAGCAGGTAGGCGGAGAAAACCCACGGGAACAGGGACATTCCGCCGAGGCGGCCGATGATGGTGGGCATGGCCGTACCCACAATGGTTACGTCCAGGGCGGCCAGAAACGTTCCCAGCATAACGGCGATGACGACTAAAGTGCGATTGGTCTGTATGTTTTCCGGTTGTTCTTCACTGCGTGTTTCATTCATTAATAGATTCATAATTCTATCCCGGCCGGATTATTCCTTTAAAATGGACATTGGTACCGATTTAGCGAGCGAACAGGCCAGAAAAAAACTGATAAAAGCCTCTGAAACATGAAAATCCGTATATATCCGTATATAAAGGAAAAACCGTTAACATAGTGGCAGTCCGTCATGCACGGCAGTACCCTGTTGAACAGGAGAATTGACCTGTTCTTTCATTAATTATTCGCCGGGCATGGGAAGGAATTCCTCCTTGAATCGTCTAAGTAATATGCTTGGAGATTGATTCAGGGGGATTGACTTTTGAGATTAAAGTTCTGCAGCCTGTCGTCGTGCAGCTATGCCAACAGTGTAGTTGTCCGGGATGAAAACACCTGCCTGTTGATTGACTGCGGCCTCAGAAAAAGGGATCTAAAGCCGTTTCTCGCCGGGGTGGGGCTTTCGCCGGGCGATATCGACGCGGTTTTGGTCACCCATTGTCACACCGACCACGTTTACGGCCTCCGGTTTTTCCTCAAGGAAAGGAATGTTCCTGTATGTTCCACCGCCGCCGTGTTGAAAGAACTCACCGGAAGTTATTGTTTCGACGAATATCCCGCGTTTGAGGTTTTGGACGAGCGGGTGAAGAAAAATATCGGCGGCATGGCGGTGACGCCCTTCAGGTTGTCCCACGACGTGGAGACGGTGGGGTTCATTATCAGCAGCAATGGGGAAAGAATGGGGTTCATCACCGATACCGGCTTTGTTCCGGAGAACTGCCTGCGTACTTTCCGGTTTCTTGATTATTTGTACATAGAGTCCAACCACGATGTTGAAATGTACGGACGCTCTGCGAAACCGCGTCATGTGATACGGCGCAATCTCGGTCCGGCCGGCCACCTGTCCAATGATCAGTGCGGCCGTGCCCTGCGGTCCATCGGGCAGGGAAACTGCCGGCTGGTGGTGCTGGGACACCTCAGTGAAGACGACAACGAACCGGCCAGGGCGCTCAGCAGTGCCAGGCGGCGCCTGAAGCCGGAGGTCGCCCTGGCGAGCGCGCCCTCCCGGGAACCGGGGCTTTGGTCGGATGTTCTTATAAAGGGGCTTTAAGGAGAGGGGCCACGGCCGACCAGAGGGGGTCGCCCGCTGCCGCTTCCAGCCAGATGCCTTCCTCGGTGTATTTTACGTCATAGACCACTCCATGCCGGTATAGCCGGGCCACCAGGTCCGCCCGCCCGTGGGGCAGCCACCCTTTGAGTTTCCGCTGCGGGCGGCCAATGTGCCGGGCGATCAATTGTTTTAATTCTTCAAGCCCCGTGCCGGTTCTGGCGGACACTTCGGCCACCTGGCGCCGGCAGGAGATTTTGAAGTCTTCCAGCGCCTGGCGGTCAACCGGCCGGTCTATTTTGTTTAAAACCAGGAGGGTATTTTTTTCGCGGGCGCCCAGTTCCTTTAATACGCTTTCCACCGCTTCGATCTGTTCTGCGAACCGGTCGTGACTGGCGTCTGCCACATGGAGCAGCAGGTCGGCTTCCCCGACTTCTTCCAGGGTGGCGCGGAAAGCGGCCACCAGATGGTGGGGCAGCTTGCGGATGAATCCCACCGTGTCGGTCAGCAGCGCTTCCTGGTTGTCCGGCAGTTGCAGGCGGCGGGTGGTCGGGTCCAGGGTGGCGAACATCTGGTTGGCGGTAAACACCTGTGCCCCGGTCAGCGCGTTGAGCAGGGTGCTTTTCCCGGCGTTGGTATATCCGACCAGAGCAACAACCGGCATGGATGACTCCCGGCGGTTTTGCCGTTGTTTTTTGCGGTGCCGGCGCACTTGTTCCAGATCGCGGTTTAGTTCTTCAATGCGGCGCCGGATGTGGCGGCGGTCGGTTTCCAGCTTGGTTTCACCGGGTCCTCTGGTGCCGATGCCGCCGCCCAGGCGGGAAAGTTCCGTTCCTATGCCGGTGAGGCGGGGCAGCAGGTAGTTCAACTGGGCTAGTTCCACCTGCAGCTTGCCCTCCCTGGTCCGGGCACGCCGGGCGAAAATATCCAAAATCAGCGCCGTCCGGTCGATAATGCGGCAGCCGGCGGCGTTTTGCAGATTGCGGATCTGGGTGGGGGTGAGTTCTTCGTCAAATATGACCAGCTCGGCAGACAGGTTCTGCCGGAGAAGGGCCAGTTCTTTTACCTTGCCCCTACCGATAAAAAAAGCCGCGTCCGGCCTGCTTTTTTGCTGCAGCACCTTTGCCGCGGGCGCCGCGCCGGCTGTTTCCGCCAGGCGGGCCAGTTCCTCCAGGGATTCCATGCTCTCGATGCCTGCCAGGACGGCCTTTTCACTTTCCCGGTGCTCGCTTGTTTCGTGAGCCACCGGGGGTTTTATTTTTGTCTCGATATCCCGGAGCAGCGGCAGCAGGGGGAAGTCCGCCATTTCTTCGGCGGACATGGGTCCGAAGGTTTGAAAGGCATGCTCCGGCGAGCCTTCCCGCGGCTCCGGGCAGGCTATGTACGCCTCCTCGATTTTACCGTCCCGTACCCCCAGGGCTACCATGGCGTCAAGACGCATGGCCGAAATGGCGGCGTAGTCGGCCGGGCTTAAAAGACCGCTCCCCGAGGGGTGGGTGTGGATGCAGCGCAGGCCGGAGAGCCGGTATTCGCCGCGGCGCCTGCCCTGCCCCTGCAGTTGCGCCGTGTCGGCGTCGCCGGCGCCCACATAAACTACATTCCCCCGGCGGTCGATCAGCACGGCCAGTTCGCGCCGGCTGTTTCCCGACACGGCCGCCAGAAGTTGAGCCGCTTCCAGGGGGATAATGCCGTTTTTGTTCACCTGCAGGCTGTAAATGCCTTGCAGCAGTTCCAGTTCGGCTTTCTTCATGCCGGCGGTATTTCCGTAAACCTTTTTGACCAACTGCATTCCTTTCTGGCAATAAACAGGAGTTATCCCGGTAAACATAAAAGCAGCGTCCGGTTATTACGATAATACCGCCTGACGGCCGGCGTGTCAAAGCAAAAATGTTTATCTTTTCAGGGAGGGAGGAGAAAGGCGGAACTGCGCCGAAACTTTCTCCGGGAGGGGGAAGAGAGATAAATCCTGTTGAACGCGTGCGCGCGTACTTAAAACAATTTTCCGATCAATCCGATCAAATAGAGATCTTTGAGTTTGACGAAAGCACCCATACGGCGGAACTGGCCGCCCGGGCGGTCGGGGTGGAAGCGGGCCAGATCGCCAAGACCATTTTGTTTGCCGTCAACGGTTCCATGGTGATGGTGGTCACCAGCGGCGATGTGAAGGTAAATCAGAGCAAGCTGAAAAAACACCTGGGAGCGACGGGCAAGGTAAGACTGCCTGATGCGGGGACGATCCGGGAGGTAACCGGCTTTCCGCCCGGCGGGGTGTGCCCCTTTGCGCTTAAACAGCCCGTCCCGGTTCTTATCGACGTGAGCATGAAAAGGTTCCCCGTGGTTTACATTGCCGCCGGCACTCCTCATTCAGCCGTTCCGGTGACGGTGGAGCAGTTGCTGGAGTTTACTGGAGGGGAGCTGTGCGACCTGGGGTAAAAGATTATTCTCAAGCAAAAAGGATGCAAATTAATGAACGGAGCGGGTAAGGACTTATCCGGCGTGCTGGTAATCGGCGGCGGTCCGGCCGGCATGTTTGCGGCCGCGGCCGCCAGTCTTTCCGGGGCGAGAGTAACTTTGCTGGAAAAAAACGGGCGGCCGGGGCGTAAAATGAGCATTGCCGGGGGCGGCCGGTGCAACCTGACCAATACGGCTTCTTTGCCGGAGTTTATAAAAAATATTCCCGGCAACGGCAAATTTTTGTTCGGCGCCCTGTCCCGCTTTTCAAATGACGACTGCATTAATTTTTTTAAAAGCCTGGGAGTGCGTACGAAAGAGGAGGAACACGGCCAGGTTTTCCCCGCCGGCGGGCGGGCCGGCGATGTGGTAACGGCCCTGGAAAAATACTTGCTGGGGGCGGGGGTGAGAATTTTTTACCGGGCCGGGGCGACAGAGTTGTTGTTTGCAGGCCGGCGCTGCCGGGGGGCGGGTACCGCCGGCGGGGGCGTGTTCCGCAGTAAATCCGTGATTATTGCCACCGGCGGGGCTTCTTACCCCCAGACCGGCTCAACGGGAGACGGTTACTTACTGGCGCAGCAGGCGGGTCACCGGATTGTGCCGTTGCTTCCGGGTCTGTCGCCGCTGTGCTGCAGGGATAAGCAGTTGTGCGGGCAGTTGCAGGGGCTGTCATTGAAAGACATTGTTCTTACCCTGTTTGATGGGGAGGGCAAAAGGATTGCCGCTGAGCAAGGGGATGTTGTTTTCACTCACTTCGGCGTTTCCGGACCGGCCGCGCTCAAGCTGAGCAGGGCGGTATCGACGCAGACTGCCGCGGGCGGCGGCAGTCTGCGCCTGCTGGCGGATGTTCTGCCGGACGTTGCCGAAGACGCCCTGGCCGGCGAATTGTTGTCTGCAGCCGCGGCTCAGCCCGGAAAATCCATCCTCAATTTAATAAAACAGTTTCTGCCCGGCCGGCTGGCAATCGTGCAGGCCGGCAAACTGCCGCTCGCTCAGCACGGGAAGGCCGGACAGGCAGGAAAAGAAACCTGGCGTAAAGTCGCCCGTTTGATTAAGTATCTGCCGCTGGCTGTGACCGGCACCCGCCCGCTGTCTGAAGCAATGGTTACCGTCGGCGGCGTGAGCGTGGACGGGATCGATCCCCGCACCATGGCCTCGCGTCTGGCGGAAGGCCTGTATTTTGCCGGCGAGGTCATGGATGTGGACGCCTATACCGGCGGATTTAACATGCAGATTGCTTTTTCCACCGGCTGGGTGGCCGGGCGGTCGGCAGCCGGGCGCCCGTGCCGCTGATGAAAAAACATTAACCCCTCATCGTAAAACCCAGCCTGCCGGAACTCACCTTTCCTGTCTGGTTTTAGTTGCGTAAAATGGTAAAATCAGCATTAACCCTGAAGGATATTGTCGCAATATTATAGAATATTGTAAAAGTGACACATGGTTTAACCGGCTTTTCAATAAACCAATAGTGAACAAAGCCGCCCACGCCTTGATTCGTAATGACTGCCATCAGGAGGGAAGTTAGACATGGATAATCAATTCTTCGAAAGACCTGTCCTCAACTCCCCCTATGAGTACCCGGCGCGGCACTGGGAGCTTGATGAGCAGGGCCAGCCAACGCAACGAATCATCGAAAGACGCCGCAGCGCGGAGTTCATTACGCCGGTTCCGAAACCCAGGAAACGCAAGGATTCGCCAGCCCAACTGGGACTGGTTTTCGACGAAGGCAAAGGCCTTTCCACGGAAGCGCAACAGTATGATCCCACTTCAATCATCAACGCCCTTCGCCGTCACGTGGACCTGTGGCGAAGCAGGCCGAACCCCAACGATTGGCAGGTCACGCCCGAAACAGCCCGGCTGCTCCAGCATTGGCGGCGCCACAGGTTCAACAGCATCCGGCCGTTTTTCTGCCAGATTGAAGCGGTTGAGACGGCCATCTGGTTGACGGAAGTCGCCCCAAAAGCCGGAAAGGCAGGCAAGGGCATCCTTGCACATCTTGCCAATGCCAACAACGACGCCAACCCGGACTTGTTGCGGCTGGCCTTGAAACTGGCCACCGGGGCCGGCAAGACCACCGTCATGGCCATGCTGATTGCGTGGCAGACCATCAATGCCGTGCGCCGGCCCACCAGCAGGAAATTTACCCGCGGGTTCCTGGTCGTCGCGCCCGGCCTGACCATCCGCGACCGGCTCCGCGTACTTCAGCCCAACGATCCGGACAGCTACTACCAGAGCCGCGAACTCGTCCCCAATGACATGCTTGCGGATCTTGAACGGGCCAAGATCGTCATCACCAACTTCCACGCCTTCAAGCTCCGCGAACGCCTGGAGCTATCCAGGGGCGGCCGCTCGCTCCTGCAAGGCCGGGGTGAAGAACTCAATACCTTGGAAACCGAGGGGCAGATGCTTCAGCGGGTGATGCCCGATCTGATGGGTATAAAGAACATCATGGTGCTCAACGACGAGGCACACCACTGTTACCGTGAAAAGCCCGGCAGCGGTGACGAGGGGGATCTGAAGGGCGATGACAGGAAGGAAGCCGAGAAAAACAACGAAGCCGCCCGTCTCTGGATCTCCGGCCTCGAAGCCGTCAATCGCAAGCTCGGCATCACCCGGATCATTGACCTGTCGGCGACGCCGTTCTTCCTCCGGGGCTCGGGCTACGCCGAGGGCACGCTCTTTCCCTGGACGATGAGTGATTTCTCGCTGATGGATGCCATCGAATGCGGGATCGTCAAGGTCCCGCGTGTGCCCGTGGCCGACAACATCCCCGGCGGGCAGATGCCCAGGTTTCGCAACCTTTGGGAGCACATTCGCACGCGGATGCCTAAAAAAGGCCGGGGCAAAGCTAAAAATCTCGATCCGCTAAGTCTGCCCGTCGAGTTGCAAACTGCTCTGGAAGCCCTCTACGGGCATTATCAAAAGACATACGAGCTGTGGAAGGAAAGTGGTATTCACGTTCCCCCCTGTTTCATTGTGGTTTGCAACAATACGTCTACCTCTAAGTTGGTTTACGACTACATCTCGGGCTTCCACCGGGAGAACGGGGACGGTTCGACCACCCTTGAGAATGGGCGCCTGGCGCTCTTCCGGAATTTCGACGAATCCGGCAACCCGCTTCCCCGCCCGCACACTTTGTTGATAGACAGCGAACAGCTAGAATCCGGCGATGCGCTGGATGAGAACTTCCGGTCAATGTCTGCCGATGCGATTGAGCGTTTCCGGCGCGAGATCATCGAACGCACCGGCGACCGCCGTCAGGCCGAGAACCTCACGGACCAGGACTTGCTGCGGGAAGTCATGAACACTGTCGGCAAACAAGGCCGCCTCGGCGAGTCGATTCGCTGCGTGGTATCGGTTTCCATGCTCACCGAAGGCTGGGATGCCAACACCGTTACACATGTGCTGGGCGTGCGTGCTTTCGGCACCCAGTTGTTATGCGAGCAGGTCATCGGCCGCGCGTTGCGCCGCCAGTCTTATGACCTCAATGAAGACGGCCTGTTCAACGTGGAATACGCGGATGTCCTGGGGATACCGTTCGACTTCACCGCCAGGCCGGTAGTTGCGCCCCCGCAGCCGCCCCGCGAGACCATCCAGGTCAAAGCGGTCCGTCCCGATCGCGACCATCTCGAGATCCGGTTCCCGCGCGTCGCAGGCTACCGTGTGGAACTGCCCGGGGAACGTCTCACCGCAGAGTTCAACGACGACTCCGTTCTTGAGCTGACCCCCGATATCGTCGGCCCCTCGATCACCAAAAACGCTGGGATTATCGGCAAAGACGTTGACCTCAGCCTGCAGCATCTGGAAGATATGCGGCGGTCCACGCTGCTGTTTCACGTTACCAGGCGTTTGCTCTACACCAGGTGGCGCGACCCCGGCAAAGAGCCCAAACTCCACCTGTTCGGGCAGCTCAAGCGGATCACCAGAGAATGGCTCGACAACTGCCTGGTCTGCAAGGGCGGTACCTACCCCGCTCAATTGATGTACCAGGAACTGGCCGACATGGCCTGCGAACGCATTACCGCCGGCATCACCCGCTCTCTGGTAGGAGAACGGCCCATCAAAGCCGTGCTTGATCCCTATAACCCCACCGGTTCCACTATCTACGTGAGCTTCAATACATCCAAGAAAAACCGCTGGGAGACCGATTCACGCCGCTGTCACATCAACTGGATCATCCTTGACAGCGACTGGGAAGCCGAATTCTGCCGGGTTGCCGAGTCTCATCCACGGGTCAAAGCTTATGTCAAGAACCACAACCTCGGCTTGGAAGCGCCGTACCGTTACGGCTCGGAGACGCGGAAATACATCCCGGATTTCATCGTCCTGGTCGACGACGGTCATGACGACCCGCTGCACCTGATTGTCGAAATCAAAGGCTACCGGCGCGAGGACGCCAAGGAGAAGAAAGCCGCCATGGAGACCTGCTGGATACCCGGCGTGAACAACCTCGGTCATTATGGCCGCTGGGCATTCGCCGAGTTCACAGAGGTTTACCGGATCGAAGCCGGGTTCGACAGACTGATTGATTCGGTTGCTGTCCAGCCGGCGGTAAAGGGGAGTTGCTAAGATGGCCAAGAACACAACGGGAAAGACCGTTGAAACCCTCACACACGATGAGGCGTCGCGCAAAAACATCCCAACCGCCGAGTACCAGTCGGTGATGCGGCAGGAAGAGCAGAGCCCCATCTGTGTAGCCTATGAGCGGCGCAACCGGGATTTGGACCCGCAGCTTGTATGGCGCGGCAAGGACGAGCAGGACTGGTCTGACCTCGTCGTCCAGGCGCCGCCGCTATATATTCAAGAAAAGATCCATCCCAAGGCGCTGATTGACGACCTGATCCGCCGCACTAAGGCCCGGGGAAAGGCGGAATACCAGCAACTCGACCTGTTCGCCGATTTCAACGGCCTGCCTGACGACAACGCCAGGACTGAGTTCTACCGGCACGAGGCCAACTGGGCCAACCGGATGATCCTCGGCGACAGCCTGCAGGTAATGGCGTCGCTGGCCGAGCGGGAAGGCTTGCGCGGCAAGGTCCAGTGCATCTATATCGACCCGCCGTATGGTATCAAGTTCAACTCCAATTTTCAGTGGTCGACGACCAGCCGGGATGTGAAAGATGGCAATATTGAGCACATTACACGAGAGCCGGAGCAGGTTAAAGCGTTTCGGGACACGTGGCGGGACGGGATTCACTCTTATCTGACTTATCTGCGGGATCGGCTGACCGTGGCGCGGGATTTGCTGGCGGAATCGGGGTCGATTTTTGTGCAGATTGGGGATGAGAATGTACATCGGGTGCGGACGTTGTTGGATGAGGTGTTTGGGGATGAGAATTTTGTTTCTCAGATATGGTTCCGGAAAAAAACCATGCCTTTGGGTGCCAATTTATTGGAGCAAATGGGGGATTGGATAGTTCATTATGCACGCAGAAAAGAATCTGTAAAATTTCGCCGTTTATTAACACTATCTTCAGTTGAAGGTGATAATCATTGGAATATTGCTGTTTTTGAAGGTGGATTGACTCGAAAATTATCACGTTTTGAGGTGGATAATCATAAAGCTGTAAATGAATATTTCGATCCCGCTCAGCTTATTTCGATGTCGCCTATTGGTTACAGCCCACATCGAGTATTCTCAGTTGAAGTAAACGGTAAGGAATTTCAACCAGCTCAAGGGAAAAGCTGGAAGACAGACGAACTGGGTATACAACGGTTAAGTAGGGCAAAAAGGCTTGTCTACTATGAAGATGGCGAGCGGCTTCGTTATTTACTGCGTCATTCTGACTATCCAACAACTCCGGTTTCAACTACTTGGGTTGACACTTCAGCACCCTCTGAAATGCGCTATGTGGTCGAGACGTCTCTAAAACCTATTCAACGCTGCATCCTCATGGCCACCGATCCCGGCGACCTCGTTCTCGACCCAACCTGCGGTTCCGGCACAACTGCCTACGTCGCCGAGCAATGGGGCCGCCGCTGGATCACCATCGACACATCGCGCGTCGCTCTTGCCCTGGCCCGCGCGCGTATCATGGGTGCCCGCTACCCATACTACCTTCTTGCCGACAGCCGCGACGGCCAGCTCAAAGAGGCAGAGGTCACGCGCACCGCACCGTCGGAGGCCCCCACCCGCGGCGACATCCGCCAGGGGTTCGTCTACGAGCGCGTGCCGCATATAACCCTCAAGTCCATCGCCAGCAACGCCGAGATCGACGTCATCTGGGAGAAGTTCCAAGAGACGCTGGAACCGCTGCGCGCAAAGCTCAACAAGACCCTGGGCAAGCAGTGGGAAGAATGGGAAATCCCCCGCGACGCCGGGGACAACTGGCCTGATAAAGCTAAAGACCTGCACACCCAATGGTGGAAGCAGCGCACCGCCCGGCAAAAGGAAATTGATGCTTCCATCGCCGCCAGGGCTGATTTCGAGTACCTCTACGACAAGCCATACGAGGACAACAAGAAAGTCCGCGTAGCCGGGCCGTTCACCGTCGAGAGTCTGTCGCCGCATCGCGTGCTGGGGGTGGACGAGAATGACGAACTGATCGACAGCCTTGCGGAGCCATCGGCAGGTTACGGAGAGGAGCGGGATTTCGTCCGGATGATCCTGGAAAACCTCAAGACAGCCGGCGTGCAGCAGGCGCACAAGGAAGACAAAATCAATTTTTCCTCGATCACGCCCTGGCCGGGGGAGTTGGTCTGCGCCGAAGGTCGCTACACTGAAGGCGACGATGATTCAGCTACCGAGAAACGCGCCGCGATCTTCATCGGTCCGGAGTTCGGCACCGTATCCCGCCCCGATCTTGTCGCCGCGGCCCGCGAGGCCGGCGATGCGGACTTCGATGTGCTCGTTGCCTGCGCCTTCAACTACGACGCCCATTCGTCGGAATTCAATAAGCTTGGCCGGATACCAGTGCTTAAAGCCCGGATGAACGCCGACCTGCACATGGCCGACGACCTGAAGAACACCGGCAAGGGCAACTTGTTCGTCATCTTTGGCGAGCCGGACATCGACATTCTTGACGCCGCAGAAGGGCAGATACAGGTGAAAATCAATGGCGTGGACGTGTTCCACCCCAATACCGGCGAAGTCCACAGCGACGGGGCCGATGGAATCGCCTGCTGGTTCATCGATACTGACTACAACGAGGAGAGTTTCTTCGTGCGCCACGCCTACTTCCTCGGCGCCAACGATCCCTACAAAGCCCTCAAAACAACGCTCAAGGCCGAGATCAACGAAGAAGCTTGGGCCACGCTATACAGCGACACCTCGCGGCCGTTCAATAAGCCCAAAAGCGGGCGCATCGCCGTCAAAGTTATCAACCATCTCGGCGATGAAGTAATGAAGGTGTTCAGGGTGAAAGGTGATGTGTGTGAATAGGCAACAAAAATCAATGTAACGAATCACGAAAAAACATTGCGATCTATCCGTTTTTAGAGCGGCTCAGACTGGAGGGTGAGGATGAATAAAATTAAAGTCAACCTCAAGAATTGTTACGGAATCCGGGAGTTGGTACACGAGTTTGATACCTCAGAAGGGCGGGCGTTTCTTGTGTACGCGCCAAATGGCGCAATGAAGACATCTTTTGCGCGGGTGTTCGACGATGTCTCTATAAACCAAATGCCAAAAGACGCCATTTTCCCTCAGCGTGTAACCACCTTCTCTATCACGGACGAAACTGATTCACCAATTGCCCCTGAGCAAATATTGGTCGTTGATCCGTATGTAGAGGATTACACTTCGCAAAAGACCGCGACTCTCATGGTTAACAAAGATCTCCGGCGCCAATACGAAGACCTGGTGAAGTTAATAGATGACAAGGCCAACAAAGTGTTGACGTAACTACTCAGCCACCTTATCGAATTAAAAAATAATACTGGACTCCATCCTGCTGATCATGTAGAATGAAATCATGATAGCAGAAGCTGAATTCCG
>JAGUVT010000091.1 GCA_020062745.1 Deltaproteobacteria bacterium | reverse complement strand
CCAGAGCTGACCGCCTGGCGATGGTAGAGCGCGATAACAAAGAGATTTCCCTGTCCGTTCAGGCCAAATTGTTAAGTTTAAACCGGACAGGCATATATCTATTTAAACTTATGTTGAGATTTTTCATCAGTTTTCTTCTTTAATTTGCCGAGCAGGCAGGATAATCCCCGTCCCATGGCGAAAAGTAGCAGGCAACTTATTTTTGCCGGGCCGGGAGGTGTTTTTACGTTAAATGTCGAGTATTCTTGATGAATTTCTGGATCAATCGCTGCAGGAGGATTTTAAAAATCTTGACAATGTCTACCGCAGCCTGCAAAACGTGGTCAGGCGGATCAAGACGGCTGCCGCCGCCGGTAATTTAGAAATCTTGCGGCAGGCGCTGACCCGGTACGGGGAACTGGCGGGCCGCCAGCAGGAGACCCTGCAGAGTTTTCAGGAGAAGCTGCCGCTTTTTGACCTGCAATCCTTTTTAGCCGACGGTTTCCACCGGGCTTTTCTGGAAGCCCTGGCGGCCGAAGGGCTGGCCGTGGAGGGAGAGTACCCGGTTTACGAAGTGCAGCCGTTTAAGATTCACGTGCAGCCGGATAAAGAAGTAGTTACCATAAACGGTAATAAATACCGGAACCTGCGCCCGGACGTGCTGGCCGGACATCTGAAGAAAGAGATTGATCGCCTGAAGGCGGCCCCCTTTGACGCCGAGCGTTTTCTCAAGACCCTGGCGCTGGCCTACGACACGGAGACGGCCAGGCAGGTCGCCGGGAAAAAGATTGAGATCAGCGAACAGGAAGTGCTGTTAAGGGATATTTACAACACGCTTACCCCCATGCCGCCGCAAAAGCGGGCCTATCCGCTGCAGTTTTTTGCCTTTGACCTGCACCGGCTGCTGGCAAGCGGCCGGATGCACGAGCCAGAAGGCCGGCGGCTTTCCTTGGGCAATGTGCGCGATAGCAAAAAGGCGCTGGTTGTTCTGGATGCCCGGGGACAACCCCAGCGTTACGGGGTAATGAAGTTTTAC
Source organism: Deltaproteobacteria bacterium (assembly GCA_020062745.1). Taxonomy (GTDB): domain Bacteria; phylum Bacillota; class Desulfotomaculia; order Desulfotomaculales; family JAGUVT01; genus JAGUVT01. The sequence goes on along the minus strand of JAGUVT010000091.1, from coordinate 12,604 downwards.
AGGGAGGGATAGCCGGTGGAACCGCAGGTAAAGGAGGCTGCCCTGGAAAGCCTGCGGCGCGGCCAGCCGCCGCCGGATGTCGCGGTGCTGGAATCCATCACGGCGGGCGGAGAGGCAGGCATCTGGAACTTTTGGCGGGAGCGCTACCTGGCGGACTATATTGCCGCCGGGGGCAGCAAGGTGAAATTTTTCACCGGCAAACCCGGTTCTGGGAAGACCCACGCCCTTCTCCTGCTGCTGGCGGAGGCCCGGCAGGCGGGATATGTTACCGTTTACATAGACGCCCGCCAGGCGCGCCTGAACAAGTTTGATTCTTTCTATCAGGCCGTTCTGAACGGAGTGGACGTGGCCGGCCTGGTTGCCGCTTACAGCGGGCTGGTGGTACAGAGCCTGGGTTATCCGGATGATTGGGCTTCTCCGGAGGAGGATTTTTTCACCCGGGCGCAGGGTCAGGGGCGGGCGGCGGAAACGCTCCGCCGCGAGGTCCAGGAAAAACTGGACGCCCTTTACCACGACCGGAAGATAAACCATAATTTTGCTATGGCCTTTACGCAACTGTGCGCCGACTGCCTGGGTATCCGCCGCCTGGCCCCGGAGCAGAGAGAAACCCTGACCGGCTGGCTGAAAGGGAACCCCATACCGGCGAAGGCTTTGAAGCCTTTGCGGATTTTCACCCGGATTGACCGGTATAACGCCCGGCCGATGATGGCTTCTTTTCTACACCTGCTGCGGCTTTGCGGCCGCAGGGGGCTGTGCGTGGCCGTGGACAGCCTGGAGGCGCTGCTGGAGCGGGGCCCGGCGGGGCGGGCGCTCTACGGCCGGACGGCGCGGAACGAGGTTTACGAGAGCGTGCGCCAGTTGGTGGACGATTTCGCCGGCTTTGAAGGGGCTTTTTTCGTCTTTGCCGGTCGCCCCGAGCTGATTCATGATGAAAAGGGCGGATTTAAGTCTTACGAGGCGCTCTGGATGCGTATTCAAAGCGAGGTTTCCGGCTCGCGCCCGAACAGGTTTGCCGATCTCCTCGACCAGGACGCGCTGGTGAAAGAATTCTTTACGGTGGAAAGATGTCTGGAGCTGCAGGACGGGCTGAACCGTGTTTTCGCGCTCGGCGCCGGCCTTGTCCGGGAGGACTTTTCCTGCCTGGTGGAGGCCGTGAGCATGTTCTCGCCGGTGCGCCGGGTGGTGGAGGCAATCGTCGGTGCGGCTGACGGCGGGGCCGGTGCAGGGGGTGAGCCGGATGGAGAGATTTAAAGACAAACAGGTTATTGAGTGCCTGCGTTCGGGTGTTTCCTCCCGTTATTTAAGTTCCATTTTCTCCTACGGGCGGGAAGCCGCCCTGGAGCGTGTGGGCCGTGAACTGGGGCGGGTCCGTTCTGATGGGGACGTTGTTTCCCTGGTGCTCAAGGGCAACTTCGGCAACGGGAAGACCCACTTTTTAAATATTATTTTTCAAAAGGCGGAGGAAATGAACTTTGCCGTCAGCTTCGTGCCTCTTTCGCGGGAAACCCCCTTTGACCGGCTGGAGCGCCTTTACCGCCGGGCGGTGGCGGGCCTCTTCCTCCCGGGCTACGCTCAACCCGGCCTGACTCCGCTGTTGGACGGGCTGGTGCCCGAAAGCGCTGCAGCGGAAGAAATTCTGGATTATGCCGGGCGCAACCTGCATCCCAGACTGGAGGCCGTGCTGAAAAATTACCTGGAGGGGGGCGACGCCTACAACCGGCACATCCTGCTCAGCGACCTTTCCGGTGATTTTGTGCCCAATGCGCAGTTGAAATCAATTCACCGTTTAAATTTTGGAAAACCCCTGGTTTTGCCCCGTTTTACGGTAAAAGAAAATGTCTTTGACTATTTCCGTTTTCTGGCCCGCCTGATCCGGACATGCGGCTACGCCGGCTGGGTGATCCTGTTTGATGAGTTCGAGCAGTTGATGTACCTGGGCGTTGTCGCCCGCGCCAACGCCTATTTGAACGCGGCCCGCTTCATGTCGCCTTCCTATGGACTGACGGCCGCCTACACCGTTTTTGCGGCTTCCGCCAATCTCTGGTCGGAGCTGATCTGGAAGCAAAAAAACAGCGATTACGACGTGGTGCCGCAGAAACTGACCGCCAGGGGAAGGGAGCACGAGGTTCCCACCGTGCGGGAAGTCTTCGGCCGCTTCTTGCGGGACAACCTTTTCCTGGACAGCCTTTCTGCCTTTGATACCCGGCGCCTGCTGCAGGCCGTCCGCGACCACCACGCGCGGGCCTATAACTGGCCGGCGCCGGCAGATCTCGACCAGATCACCGGGAACCTGTCTGCTGACAGGCCGTTGCGCACGGCCATTCGGGCCGTTGTGGAGTACCTGGACCTCCAGTATCTCTACGGGGGGAGGCCGGACATTTCCGTGGAAATGCCGGAGGAAATTCTGCCGGAAGCGGCGGCGGGCGGCGCAGAAGAGCAGGAAGAGGCGGGGGAAAACTGCGTGCGGGATGTTTGAGCGCGGTATTTACCTGTTTACAGATGGCTGGCGGATGACTGTCCCGGTGAAATAAGCCGGGATTTCTTTGTATCCTGAAAACTACTCCTGACATTTTGATTCCATTGCTGGCGCCGCAATGCGGTATGAGGATCAATCACCGGTTTCTGTTGCACGGGGAGGTGACTTTGAAAGTTGCAGATTGATGAACTGATCGCTGCTTTTCAAGAAGCCCTGGCCGAAGAGATTGCTTTTCTGCAGTACGAGGGAGGACGTCCCCTGGCGGCCGTCGACGGCGTGTTGATCCACCGTGGGGAGACTGGGTTTTTGTATGCTTTCGAGGTGGAAATCGAAGCGTTTCTGCTGGACGGTACGCCGGTGCGCGTACGCTGCGGCCGGAGTGAATCCCGGGGTGAAGTAGTATCCGTGCGGGGCGTTGAGCTGACGCTGGCGCTTTGGGATAACCTGGGTGATTACGTGGAACGGGCGGATATTTTCGCCGAGCCCTGGTTTTTGCTGACCGCCCTGCAGGAGCGTTTAAGCGAGGTTCCGGAGCGGAATGCCCGCCTGGCCCTGGCGGCGCTGGCGGAGGCGCCGGCGGGGGAGCGGCGCTATCTTTCCCCTTCCCGGGCGGCGGCCGCGCAGGAGGAGGCCGTACGCCTGGCTTCCGCTCAGGAAATCACCTTTATCTGGGGCCCGCCGGGTACCGGCAAGACCGAAACCCTGGCTTACCTGGCCCGGCACTTTTACACAGAAGGCCGGCGGGTGTTGATCCTTTCCCACGCCAACGTGGCCGTAGACGGCGCCGTGCACCGGACGGCGTCCAAAATCGGGGAAGGAGCCGATTCCGGCCTGGTGCTGCGCTGCGGTTGGGCCCGGCTGCCCGCCGTGCGGCAGAGCAGACTGCCGGCGTTTAACCTGGCCGCCGCCCGCAACCCTCTTCTGCGCGACCGGTTGAGAGAACTGGAAGTTCAACGTAATGTGCTGATCGCCGGCCTGCGCGCCGGCCGCCGGCCGGACAGCCGGCTGGGGGAATTGGAAGAGGCTTTGCGCGCAGTGCGCGTGCAGCTCAAAGAAGCAGCCGCCCAACTGATCCGTGAAGCCCGGGTGCTGGGCTGTACCCTGGCTATGGCGGCGACGGACCCGGTGGTTTACCAGGGGCATTACGATGCCGTACTGCTGGATGAGGCCAGTATGGCTTACCTGCCGCAGGTCTTTTTCGCCGCTTCCCTGGCCTGCCGGCAATTCGTGGTGAGCGGCGATTTCCGCCAACTGGCCCCCGTGGCACTGGCCGGGACGGAGGCGGTGGAACGCTGGCTGAAGCGGGATATTTTCGACCAGACCGGGATCATTGCCGCCTTTGAAGCGGGCCGGATGCCGGCAATTGCCGTCTTGCGTTGCCAGCGGCGGATGCACCCGGCCATCGCCGGTTTCGTAAACGACGCTGTATACGGCGGGCTGCTTTTCAATGCGCCGGAAACGGCCGGGCGCGCCGCTCTGGCCGCCGCTTCCCCCTGCCCGGGAACGGCGCTGACGCTGGTTGATTTGAGCGATGTGCCCGCCCTTTGCTACCGGTACGGCGCTTCCCGCTTTAATCCTTTTTCTGCTTTTCTGGCTCTGCTGCTGGCCTGGCAGGTCAGGCAAAACGGGCTCACGGCAGGCCTGCTGACACCCTATGCAGCCCAGGCCAGGCTGTTGAGCGCCCTGGTGGCCGGGTTGCTCGGCGCGGCCGGAGCCCGTGCCGAAGATGCCGGCCTGGTTGCCGCCACCGTGCACCGCTTTCAAGGCGCGGAGCAGGACGCCGTGGTGCTGGACCTGGTGGACGCCTTTCCGCAGCGCGGGCCGGGGGGCATCCTGTCCCGCCGGGCGGGCAACGCCGGGCAGCGCCTGATAAATGTGGCCGTCACCAGGGCGCGCGGAAAACTCTTTTTGCTTGCCCACCGTCAATATCTGGAGAGCCGCCTGCCTGGCGACGCGACCGTGCGGCAGCTCTTTCGTTATATTGAGCGGAACGGGTGCGTGGTAAAGGGGAGGGAACTCCTAGCCGGCCTGCCCGGCCGGATCCGGGGCGCAGCTGTGGAACTGCAGTGTTATGATGAGCGGCGGGCGGCCCTGGCGGCCTGGCGGGAGGATGTCCGGAAGGCGGCGCTGGTTCAGATGGACTGGCCGGTTGCAGCCGGCCCGCCGGAGCGGGAGATAACGGATGTTTTGCATCGGAAACTGGCGGAAGGCTCCCGCCTGTTGCTGCGCGCCGGCCGGCCGCCGTCCCTGCCGCCGGAATTGCAGCCCTATGCTGTCAGGCACCCGGCCGCCCGCATCCCGCTCACGGCTGTCGAAAGGGAGGTTTTCTGGTATGGCTGCCCCTGGCCCGGCGACGGCCGGGTGGATCATTTAAGCGTGCGGGTGAGCGGGGAGAAAGCCTGCCGGACATTGATGTACTTTTTGGAAATGAACCTGCGCCGGGAACTTTTAAACGGGCGCTACGCCGGCCTGCGCTCTTACGTAGAGAACGAGTTTTTCTGCCCCGGCTGCGGCCGTCCCCTGACGGTGCGCGCCGGCGCGGGTGACGGCTGTTTTCTCGGCTGCACCGCTTACCCGCACTGCACCCGGCCGGCCCAAAAAATAACGCCGGAAATCCTGGCCGGGTACCTGGCCGCCGCCGGACTGACCTGCCCGGCCGGCCATCTCTTAAAAGCGATTCCCTCCCGGCGCGGTCCGCTGGCTGTTTGCGCGCACACCCCCGCCTGCCGCTGTGTCCTGCAGGTGCGTGACCTGCTCTGAAGGCAGGATTTCCAGGGCAAACAAGAGAACCGTCCCTCTGTTCGTCACTATTTGAATACCCTGTCAAGCTCTGCGGATAAACCTTCAAAAAAGTAGGATTGGGCTGTTTCGGATTTTTTATAGGTGATATGGCTGCTGATATCTTTGTCTTCAAAAAGGTAAACGGTGAATTCTCTGCTCATCGGGTTTACAATCCAGTATTCCCTGACGTCGCATGACATGTACAGGTCAAGCTTTTTGATCAAGTCCTTGCTCCGCGTGCCCTCTGATAAAATCTCTACCACAAGCGCCGGCACACCTTTGTAGTAGTCATTTTCGTCCAGCTTTTCTTCAAGATCGCATATTACCATGATATCAGGCTGCACTATATTGATATTTTCCTGGTTTCTCTTCAACGTTATGTCATATGGTGCTACAAACGGCCTGCATTTTTTGCCCTGGAACCAATTGTAAAAAATAACGAAAAGTTCGGTTAACGCTATCTGGTGCGCGGTTTTGGGTGAAGCCAGCAGGTATATTTCACCATCAATGTATTCATATCTTTCCTCGGTATCCTTGGTCAGTTCAAGAAACTCCTCATAGGATGCCTTTCTGCCGCCGTATCCGTATTTTTCAGCCCTTTCCGATACCGTACCCGGCGCAGCATTACGGTTTGCAGCCGCGTTTCCGATGGCTGTTAATTTTGCTATTTCTGTTCCGTTCCGTGTAATGATGATATCTTCTTTGGCCGCAAGCATCAGGTATTTTCCGAAGTTGTTCTGCAGTTCCGTAGAGTTGACTTTCATGGACAGACCCCCCACAATATCTATAATAGCTAAATTAGCTATTATAATTATATGCCGGGAGAAAACTCGAGTCAAGGAGAAATCCAGAAATGTAATATACCTGCAAAGATTAAGATTTCATTTGCCGCCTGGCCCGGAAGAAAGTGCCGGATCAGCTCCGGGAACAGGCTCGGAAGGCCGGCTTAGCTTCTCCAGTTCGTTTTTTAAGTCCCGCACTTCCCCTTCCAGCCGGCGAACCCGCCGGGTTTTTTCGAAATACTGCCCGAAGCCCAAAAACAAAACCAGCAGCGCGCCCACTACCGTTGAAACAAGAATTACCAGCACCTTCGAGATGCCGCCGAAATGCCAGAACAGAAAAGTAATGTCCACGGAGTCATTGTTCTGGACGGCAAACACCGCCACCAGCACGGCACAGAGCAACGCCAGGACAAAATAAAACTGCATTTTACTCATCTTACCAGCTCTTTTCATCTTTTTTAGTTCATTTTCTCCCGGGAATACCAACCTCCGCCATGCAAACAGCATGCTTATTCTTCCCTGCGCCCCGTATTGTGCTTAATCTCCGTCAGAGTCTCATTGATCCGGAACATCACAATTAATAATTCACAATAAATTCTTACAAAAAGCGGGCCCAGGAACAACATAATCAAACCGGTGAGAACTTGATTGCCGCCCCCAAACCTTGCGCCGGCGCCGCTGATGATCATCCCGATACCGCCGATAACAGATAACACAACACCAACCCAGAAAACAATCTGAATAATCAAGGGGGTAATCATTTTTCTAAATGATAAGAAATCTTCCATTTCATCCTCCTTTTTTACCAGGGCTGTTTGCATGACAGATGGAAGGCTGGCAAATATTACTTCGGAATAAAATTAAAAATACTTGAATTAAACTCATTTTTATCATGTTTTTGAGATAAAAGGATGACTGCCAACCTGGAAAACAATCCTGGATGAGGTGCCGCGGCAAACCTTGCCGCAAACAAAAAGGCAAACAGAAGAACCGTCCCTCTGTTGGCCTTTTATCGTTGCCGCGGCGGGGGAATCTAACCGTTCTTTTGAGCTTCCAGCTTTTCCAGGACTACTTCTTCCAGGTCTGCAAAGGTTACCCTGCCGCCCAGGGCCTCGCCGTCCACGGCGACATTGGGCGGTTTTAACCCGTCTCCTTTGTGGCCCAGCCCCATAAAACCGGAGTAGATGGTTTCAACCTCCACGTCGTTCGGATATTTTTCTTTGACTTTCCCGGCCAAAGCGCACAGCCCCCTTCAGCCGGGTCCGGCGGGACGGTTGGAATAAACCGTTATTTTAATCACGCTGCGTTCACCTCCTTCGTTTAAGTGGATGAATTATTGGGATTTCGAGCGGCCCGCGGCCGCTTTAACCTTTGTCGCCAGAGCATTGATTGCCGCATAGGTCAGGCAGTATCCGAAAAGGCCGGTGAGAAAGAAAGCCAGGCCGATGTAGCCGACCGGTGATGTGGGATCCAGAACGATCAGCCCCGCCAGGGTCAGGCCGCCGGCCAGGCGGATATTTCGCTCCAGGGGGCTTAAATTGCGGGATTTGAATACGTCCTTGTAATCGTGGAAGGTAAGGACGCCTTTCGGGCACACGTGGATGCAGCGGCCGCAGCCCATGCACTCGGTGGAGCGGATCATCCCTTTTTCTCTGATTAACTTTCTAACCGGCACGCCCATGTCGCATTCGCGCTCGCACAGGCCGCAGTCCGTGCATCTGGCCGTGTCGGCCTTGATTTTATAGAAACCGGCCAGGTTCAGAAGGCCCCAGGTGGCCGCCCAGGGGCAGCCCCAGCGGCAGAAACTGCGGTGGCCGGTAAAAGGAACAATCAAAAAACTGAGGTAGTAGGCCCACATGATTACCGTGTACATTCTTTCGCCGAAGCGCTGGTAGGCGTTGGCGGGGTCTATCAGCATGTACCCGAAGTAGCCCCACACGGCGACCAGGCCAATCCACTTGATATGCCGGAAGCGCCACCAGAAGTCGCCCTTTAAGGTGGCGTCCCGGAAGGCGAAGGCGATGGTTTCCCGGTCGAACACGCAGGGGCAGTTCCAGCCGCAGTCCGCCCTTTTGCCCATGAACACCACTGCAGCAAGCAGGATAAAGAAGGGCAGCGACCCGACCATATGCACGGCCAGGTAGGTGGTGTAAGTGGTGCCGTCGATGAAGGGCGCCTGCGGGAAGAGGTTGAAAATCAACACCCAGTACAGGAAGAAAAGCCCGATCATCCACTTGACCCTGGTTCTCTGGTAGGGCTGCTTTTCGGTGCGCAGCCGCCAGATGCCGAAGAGAGGGATCAGGTAAAATTCCGGGTAGATGTTTATTTGCACCATTTTCCCGCTGATGGGGAGGTAAACCGGGTAGATGAAACTGGACGCCAGCCAGAGTAAGGCCAGCGCGCTGATAATTTTGGCCGGGGTGATTTTTTGGCCGTTCATTTTCGCCTTCCTTTCCACGCAACCCCTGTTGTTTTACAATCTCCTGAGATAAAGCCTTTCCTGCTATTGAATGTGCGGAAGTTTGTTCAGGCTTTCCGGCCGGTGATTAACACGTAGCCGATAACGCCGTCGCGGATTAACTCTTCGGCCATCCCCAGCCACCGTTTGGCCTTGCCGAAATCGATTCCGCCGCCGAGTTTTTTAAGCTTTGCCGCCAGTTCCGCCAGCAGAAGCCGTTTACGGATGCTGCCGGTCAACTCAAGCAGCGTCTCGCTGCAGTCCGCGGTTGTAAGGTCGCCGAAGCCGGCTGCCGCCAGTATCTGCTGGTAATCCTCCGCCGTCCGGGCGTCGGCGATGCAGGCGGCGCGGAAGAGGAGGGTTTGCATTTCTTCCGGCAGTCTGGCGCGGTCCGCCGCCACGTCGGTCAGTCCCAGCCTCCCGCCCTGTTTTAACACTCTGAACATTTCGGACGCGGCGACAGCTTTATCGGGAAAGGTGCAGAAAGCGCACTCGGAAATTACCGCGCTGCAGGTTCTGTCTTCCATCGGAAGGCGTTCGGCGTCTCCCTTGAGAAACGTTGTTCTGTCTCCTGCTCCCCGGGTTTTCGCCCTTTCGCCGGCCAGGGAAAGGTTTGCTTCACTCAAGTCAACCCCCAGAACACGGCATCCGAAGTTCCGAGCCAGATAAACGGCCGTGGTTCCCTGGCCGCAGGCCACATCCAGGACCGTGTCGTGGGCGTTTAAGCCGATTTCCCCGGCCATCCGGCCGGTAAGCTCCAGGCCGCCGGGGTGGAAAACGTCCCCCAGCAGGTACTTTGTAAAGTCGTTCTCGTAGAGGTTTACGCAGGAACATTTGACTTGATCTGATTTTTTAAGACTCCCACTTCTATAAGTGGGGGTTCCTCTTTTCACTTCAGATGGGGTAGAATCCCCATCTGAAGCCCCGATGTTCAGCGTAAGCTGAACGAGTTCACTATCCATGAGCGCACCCCCGCCGCAAATTGTTGTAGACGCAGAGGGGGACCATCTTGCCTTCGGGCAGGACCTGGTGGATGCAGCATTTGCGCGCCCGCTTCAAGTCGAAGGTGTGGGCGTCCATAAGGGCGTGGATACCGATCATGATAATATCCTGCTCCAGTTCTTTTAAGCTTTCGGGCGAGAAGCCGCAGCAGCAGGCGAAGTTGCTGCCGACTTCTTCGGAACCGGGGGTGGCGCAGGCCGACCACAAACCTTCCAGCGCCTCCCGGGTCAGGGGGGAAAGGTCGGTGATAAATCTGTTTTTGAAGTAATCCAGGTAGTCCTCGACATTGACCAGGCGGGGCAGGGTGGTAATCTCACCGCCCCCTCTGTATACATAAGTGACCGAAAAGCAGGTGGGATACGGGCAGGGGATGGGAATGAAATCCTCCTTCACCAATAGGCCGCCCGTCTGCTTCTCCAGCGCGGCCGCAACGTCCGGCAGGGTGGTGCGGTTCATGGGGTCGCAACCGGAGTGCCGGCCGGTATAAGCCACCGGCTGGAACATGACTCCCCGGACATTCTTGTGGTTTACGGCCAGTTCCGCGATCCTGCCTGCCTGGTCGTCGTTCACCCCCTTGGCGACGGTTGCCGCCAGGACGATGTTAAAGCCGTGCCCGGCCAGCCGGTCAATCGCCTTCAGCTTGAGATCCGCCAGGTCGGTCCCCCTGAGACGCCGGTATACTTCGGGAGTAAACCCGTCAAACTGGAGATAGATAGACGGCTTTAAGCGGGCCAGTTCTTCCAGGAAGGCGTCGTCTTCCGCAATCCGGACCCCGTTTGTATTGAGTTGCACCGATTTTATGCCCATATCCCTGGCCGCGGTGATGATTTCAAAAAGCTGCGGGTGGAGGGTTGGTTCGCCGCCGCTGATTTGCACCACCTCGGGGCTGCCTTCGCAGACAACTAGCAGTTCAAGCATTTTTTTCACCTGTTCAAGGCTTAAGAAATTCTTCCCTCCGGAACCGGCCAGGCAGGTGGGACACTGCAAGTTGCAGGCGTCGGTAATCTCGATGAGGCCGAGGCAGGTGTGCTGCTTGTGCTCGGGACAAAGGCCGCAGTCTTCGGGGCAGCCTTTTTCCACCTGCGCGGCGAAGGACAGCGGAATGGTGCCCGGCTTGTTGAACCGCTGGCCGGCCCGGTAGTAGCCTAGGTCGCTGGAGAGCAAGGAGTCGAACCAGCCGTGCTCCGGGCAAAATTTATGCATGAACACCTTGTTTTCTCTCGTCAGCACGTCGGCGTCCACAACCCTCCGGCAAACCGGACAGATGCTGCGGGTCAGTTCAAGAAATATCTCCGGCCGGTCTTTTTTTCTCCTGCCGGCAACGGGGACCGCAGAAAAGCTCATTGCCCATTTCTCCTTAATCAGTCAGATATTAATCAACTTCAGCGCCGGCGCGGTTATCAGGATACCGGGCCGCAGTATTAGACTAACACGTCCGGAAATATGACACAAATGAATTATTTGCATGGATATTATGCATCCTTGTAATATATGCGCCGGCGCCTGAAACGGCCGCGGCAGTTGGACCGGCGTTGTGAAGTTCCCGGTAAAGTTAATAAAAACTTACCGGTTAACAAAATTTAAACTAAAAATAATCCTTTTTTAACATTGGTATTGTAAAATGCGACAAAAGTCCTAACGGAAATGGGGTGGCAGTCCGGGTTCGGGTATTAAAAAGGGGGCTTTAAATGTTTAAAAAGCGGCTTGTTTCAATACTGCTGGTGTTTTTACTGGTTTTGAGCGGCTGCGGCCAGCGTCAGGCTTTGTTAATCAACGGCGCCGGCGCTTCTTTTCCCTATCCCATTTATTCGCGCTGGATTGCGGAGTACGGCAAGGTGGAAAAAGGGGTGAAGATCAACTATCAGTCCATCGGCAGCGGCGCCGGGATTCAACAGATCACGGCCGGGGTGATTGACTTCGGCGGTTCCGACGCGCCGATGAGCGACGAGCAGTTGAAGCTGGCGCCGGGAGAAATCCTTCACATTCCGACGGTGCTGGGCGCGGTGGCGGTAATCTATAACCTGCCGGATATGAAGGGCAAGCTGAAGATCACGCCCGCTATCCTGGCCGATATTTACCTGGGCCGCATTAAGAAGTGGAATGATCCCAGCCTGCTGGCAGTCAACCCGGGCTTGAAGCTGCCGGACAGCGCCATTCTGGTGGTGCACCGCAGCGACGGCAGCGGCACGACCAGTATTTTTACGGATTATTTGAGTACGGTCAGCCCGGAATGGAAACAAAAGGTGGGAAAGGGCACGTCCGTGCAGTGGCCGGTGGGAATAGGCGGCAAGGGTAACGAAGGGGTTTCGAAAGAGGTGCAGTCTTCTGCCGCTTCAATCGGGTATGTGGAGCTGGCTTACGCGCTTTTAAACAATCTTGAGTATGCCGGAGTACAAAACAAGGCCGGGAAATTTATCGGGCCGTCTCTGGAAAGCACGACGGCGGCCGCGGCCGGAGCAGTCGCGGCGATGCCTGAAGACCTGCGGGTATCGATTGTTGATCCCCCCGGCGAAGATGCTTATCCCATTGCTGGTTTTACTTATATCCTGGTTTACAAAGAGCAGGCCGACCCGGCAAAAGGGAAAGCAGTGGCTGAATTCCTCTGGTGGGCCGTGCACGAGGGTGAAAAACTGGCCGCCGAGCTGCATTATGCACCGCTGCCGCCGGAAGTGGTGAAAAAAGCGGAAGAAAAATTAAAGAGTATAAATTATCAGGGGAAGGCTCTTCTGGCCAACTAAAAGATGCTTTAAAAAATCTTCCAACAGGTTCTAGAAGAAGGGATGGTTTATCGGCAACAGAGGCGACAGGTTGTTTCGGGTACTGGTTTTGTCCCTTTCAATAGGACTGGTGCTGCTCCTTGTTTTGATGGTGTTTGAAATATGGCGGCTGGCCGGGCCTTCAATTGCGCGCTATGGCTGGTCGTTTTTCTCATCCAGGGAGTGGAACCCGGTTCAGGAGCGTTTCGGCGCCCTTCCTTACATCTACGGCTCGGTGGTTTCCACCCTGCTGGCCCTGCTGCTGGCCGGACCGCTGAGCCTGGGCGCGGCCATCTACCTGGCGGAATTTGCGCCGCCCCGCTGGAAAGGAATTTTAAGCTTTTTAGTG